>NZ_JBFOEY010000004.1:0-271482 GCF_040886985.1 Enterococcus sp. C76
GCCGCCAGCGTTCGTCCTGAGCCAGGATCAAACTCTCATAAAAAGTTCGAACAATCTTACGATTGTTAAGCTCAATTTGTTTGCTAGCATATTGCTTGCTTGTTAAAAATGTTTGTTGTCTTGAATTGTATCAAGACGCCCTACACATTTGGTTTGTCTTACTTTGTTCAGTTTTCAAAGGTCTAATCTTTTTTGTTTCAACAACTCTTTAATCTTATCAGATTCAGAAGAGAATGTCAACAACTTTTTTTGTTTATTTTTTCTAAATGTCTTTATCGCTCATTAGCAGCGACTTGATTATCATATCATTTCGATTGTTATTTGTCAATAACTTTTTTAAAGTTTTTTTCGATAAAATCAAGCTTTATAAGCTTTCTCATCTAAGCGACTTTGTTATTATAACATGATATCAAAAATGCGTCAACACTATTTTTTATAATTTTTAGCGACACCTTAAGGGAATCATTTAGAACAAATAATAATATAGCAATCTCTTTATAAAATTGCAATAGAAAATTTCCTATTTTTCTTTATTATTTTTAAAGACGAATATTAAAGTATTTTTATTGTTTTTTGTTCACCTAAAAGCTATTTACAATTTACCAACGAATGTTATTCTATTTTATTGTTCGCTAAATTTCTTTATAATGACCATCCCAAATTTCTTATCTGCTTGTATTTGGCTTCTTCTTTCTTAATGGATAATATAAAAAAACAAGCAAAGCACATGCTTTACTTGTCTTCTGTTTTTGCGATAGGAATAAAAATTCTAAAGATAGTTCCTTGCCCAACTACGCTTTCTGCTAAGATACGACCTTTGTAGTTTTCAACCAATTGTTTTGCGATAGACAATCCCAGACCATTTCCGCCCTTCGTTCTAGCCCTCGCTTTATCCACACGATAAAAACGATTGAAGATCTTATTAAGGTCTTCTTTGGGTATTCCTTCACCAAAGTCCTGTATAGCAATCTCAAATTCATTCAGAGTAGAAGAAATAGAGATATGGACTTCCTTTCGTGTAGTTGAATATTTTACTGCGTTATCCAATATGATAATGATTAATTGCTCAAAGTGATTACGATAAATTTGCAGGGTCACTTCTTTTGTCAAATCATCATCTAAAGTAATCACATAGTCCGGGTATAATATCTTGAAATTATTATAAACTTGATAGGTGACTTCTTTTCCTTTAGTTGTTTCATTTGCATAATGGACATCTACTTGTTCTGCTCTAGATAAGTCTAGCATCTCTTGAACTAAGCTTTTCATGCGGCTGATTTCTTGCATGCTGGCGCTTAATGATTCTTCCAATATTTCAGGATCATCTTTCCCCCAACGATTTAGCAGACTAAGATGCCCTTCAATGATTGCTACAGGAGTTCTTAACTCATGAGAGACGTCTTCCACGAACTGCTCTTGTTGTTCGATATACAAACGCATGCGGTCAAGCATCTCATTGAATATTTCAGCTAAATCTGCCAATTCATCATTCGTGTCGATTTCAGGCATGTGGATATCTGATTGCGGATCTTTACGTATAGTATCCATTGTATCTCTGAGTACCTTGAGTGGTTTCAAGAAGTAAGAAGATAAAAAGAAACCTAAAATACTACTTAAAATCAAAGAAACGACTTCTAAAACAATAAGAGTCAATAATAGCTTATTTCGGATATCATAGAAAGAAGATAATTCATAGAAGCTTTGCGCATAACCAATCTTTTCTCTTGTTCCTTTAGAATATATAGGCTGTATAGATAAAAAGCCAGTTTTCCCTTCTAGTGTAACAATCGTTGGCACTTTACGTGTTGTTTGGATCAAGTTTCGACTGTTTTCGTGAGTTTTGAAAATCAAGTTCTCATCTAAATCATACACATAAAGATCCATCGAAGGCTGCCCTAGCTCAGCTATAAAGGAATCAATCTTCATTAAGTTTCCTTCGACCAGTGAAGTATGATCTATGACCTCATCTCCGTCATTTGTCGCTTTTGTCAGATTACGATACGTATTCACTAATGTCAGTTCTTCATCCGAGTTAGCCAAACGAGAGGCTACTTCTGAAATCGTACGTTCTACATTGTTTCTTTCTTTTGCAACAATCAGATTGATAGATGATTTATAGGTAATGACCGCAAAAATTGTAAACACGACGAATATGAAGAAAGAACTCGCAAAGGCCCACTTGATTGTCAAGGAGGGCCCTTTCAGTTCTCTTTTTTCCGATTTTTTCGGCTTTATCACGAGCGCATCACATAACCTGTTCCGCGGACAGTTTGGATATAGCTTTCCTCCCCTGGAACGTCAATTTTATTGCGAAGATAACGAATATATACATCCACTACGTTTGTTTCAACTTCCGTTTCGTATCCCCACACTTTATTTAGTAAAACATCACGTGCTAATACCACGTTCACGTTTTCCATTAAAGTAAGTAGCAATTCGTATTCTCTTTTTGTTAGTTCAATTACTTCGTTTCCGCGACGTACGACACGGTTTTCTTTTTCGATAGTCAAATCACGATAAGTAATAGTGGTTTGTTTTGCCACATTTTTGTCACCTTCAATATCGATTCGACGCAACAATGCTCGAAGACGCGCTAATAGTTCTTCGATAGCAAATGGTTTGACGATGTAGTCATCTGCTCCATGGTCAAGTCCCGATACACGATCGATTACAGAATCTCTTGCAGTCATCATAATGATTGGTGTATTTTTGACTTGGCGTACGCGTCTGCAGACTTCTAAACCGTTCAATTCTGGAAGCATCAGGTCCAACAATATGGCATCCCACTCATTATTTAATGCCGCATCTAAACCAGTACGACCGTTGTAATGGACTTCTGCGTTATACCCTTCATGCTTCAACTCTAGCTCGACAAATCGAGCTAAGTTCTTTTCATCTTCAATGATTAGAATATTACTCATTTATTATTTTATCCTTTCTATCTACTGGCTTTTTAAAAACTCTATCATTATACCGATAATCTGCTTAAAAATCTATAGTCATTTTATCATGAATAGCAGTTTTAAAAAAGAGCTGAAGTCTACTCATAACAATCGACTTCAGCTCTTTCGTCCTCTTTTTATTTTCTCATTTCCTAACAGCCGAAAGACTATTATTCTTCATGGTACCATGAGTAATGGAAGATTCCTTCTTTGTCGACACGTTCATATGTGTGTGCGCCAAAGTAATCGCGTTGGGCTTGGATTATATTTGCAGGCAGACGTTCTGCTCTGTATGAATCGAAGTAAGCGATGGCTGATGAGAAAGTTGGTACAGGTACGCCAGCTTGGACAGCCAAGGCAACGACGTCTCGGACTGATTGCTGATATTTTTTCGTGATTTCAACGAAATAATCATCTAGCAATAAATTTTCGATCTCAGGATTTTTGTCATAAGCATCCGTGATTTTTTGCAAGAATCGAGCTCGGATGATACATCCAGCACGCCAGATTTTTGCGATTTCGCCAAATGGCAAATCCCAATCAAATTCTTTTGAAGCGACACGTAATTGAGCAAATCCTTGGGCATAACTCATGATTTTACTGAAATACAACGCTTCTCGGATTTTTTCGACCAATTCTTTTTTGTCTCCTGTGAACTCAAAATCGTTCGTACGAGACAAAATTTTACTTGCTTGTACGCGTTCTTCTTTATAAGCAGAAATGTAACGGGCAAATACAGATTCAGTAATCAATGGAAGTGGCACGCCTAAGTCAAGCGCACTTTGGCTTGTCCATTTACCTGTTCCTTTATTTCCAGCTGCATCAAGGATCACATCTACGACTGGTTTACCTGTGCCTTCATCGTCTTTTCGAGTCAGGATGTCAGCTGTGATTTCGATCAGGTAGCTGTCTAATTCGCCTTGATTCCATTCTTTAAAGATATCAGCCATTTCTTCTACTGAAAGGTCTAAAATATTCTTCATCAAGTCATAAGATTCAGCAATCAGTTGCATATCTCCATACTCAATACCATTGTGTACCATTTTCACATAGTGTCCGGCTCCATTTGGGCCAATATAGGTAACACATGGTGCTCCGTCTTCTGCTTTTGCAGAAATTTGCTCTAAGATTGGTGCAACTAGCTCATACGCTTCTTTTTGTCCACCAGGCATGATTGAAGGTCCTTTTAAAGCTCCTTCTTCACCGCCGGAAACGCCTGTACCGATAAAGTTAATACCAGAGTTGGCTAATTCTTCATTACGACGCATCGTATCTTTAAAGAATGTATTTCCTCCGTCAATCAGAATATCGCCTTTATCAAGGTGAGGAAGCAACTCTTGGATTGTTGCATCTGTTGCCGGTCCTGCTTTGACCATCAGAAGAATCCGACGCGGTTTTTCGATTGATTCTACAAATTCTTCGATTGTGTACGTTGCTTTGAAATTTTTATCTGGGTGTTCTTCTACTACAGCGGTTGTTTTAGCCCCTGTACGGTTGAATAAAGCCACTGAATAGCCGCGGCTTTCTATATTCAAGGCTAGATTTTTACCCATAACGGCCATACCGACAACGCCGATTTGTTGTTTTGACATATGAACTCCTCCTACATACGGGATTTCTCCCTAATCTCTTACATTATAGCTTAACACGGCTACATTGCAAACTAAAGAACAACATATTTTTTATTTACCGCTTATAAAAAAATAAACCTCAAGGCTCCATGGTTAGCCTTGAGGTTTTACATTTTCTAATTAAAATGTATTAAGCTTCTTTTGACATTACGTCCTTACCATCATAGTAACCACAATTTGCACATACGTGATGGCTTTTTTTCATTTCACCACAGTTTGGACATTCGTTTAATCCTTTGATTGTCAACTTGTAGTGTGTACGACGTTTTGCTTTTTTAGCTTTTGATGTTCTTCTAGCTGGTACTGCCATTTTGCTACACCTCCTTGTAAAGTCTTGCACCTATAATAGATACAATATATTCCAATCTTACTTGTTATCGTCGTTTTTTGATTCAGAATCAAAAAGTTCAGATAGTTTTGCAAGACGAGGATCAATTTTATTCTCGGCTTCTTCCATTTTTCTGCGTTGGTATTCTTCTTCGGAAACAACTTCCCAATCATTGCCTTTTGGAAGTTCTGTCGCTGCTTCCTCTTCTTTTGTCAATACCCGCATCGGAATCGCCAATAAGATGTTGTCTTCAATTGACTCTGCTAAATTCAATAACGGACCTTCAATCAGCAAAATCTCATCTGCAGACATTTGCTCATCTCTGCTTTGGAATTGTTCTTCTGTCATGAATACTTCGTCTACAGAAAAATCCATCGGCAGTTCAACAGGTTCTAGCGAACGTGTTGAAGGAACTGTCAAAGTCGTCTGCACAGTGTAATGAACGATATAGCCTTTCTTATCAACTGAGACCAAACCTTCGACTTCCACTGGCGCAACATCAAGTATTAAATTGTCTCGCTTCATGAGAGCGGCTTTCAAGTCGAGCGTCTCATGAAAAGTTAACGGTGTCTCCTGGTATTTTCTCAATTCCAATAAAGACCATTTCATTTTTCATCACTCCTAAGCAACAAAAGCAATTATACAGGGCAAAAACCATGTTGTCAATGAAATTTTCTTGACACCTTGCAGTTCATAAAAAGACAGAAATATCTTTAACAGAAAGCCTCTGTTTGCTATCATCTTCAGAATCATTTACAATAATCATTATTCTATCAAAGGAGCGGATGATCTTTATGAACACGAAAGATATTGAATACTATGTCCAAATCGTCAAACAAAAAAACTTTACGAAAGTGGCTAATTATTTCCGTGTGAGCCAACCTACTATTACATATGCATTACAACGTCTTGAAAAAGAGTTTGACGCCATACTTATTACAAGAGATCGTTCGCATCACGAATTAATCGTCACACCTTCTGGAAAGCAGCTGTTTCTCCATGCACAAGCTATTCTCCAAGAGATTTCTACTGCAAGGGCTGAAATCACTCAGTTACAAAAGAAAAAGCTGCGTTTTGGCATGCCGCCTATTATCGGCAATGAGTACTTTCCAAAACTGTCAGGTTACTTTATCAAGCATGAATTGATGAATCAGATTGAAATCACCGATGGAGGCTCTCGGGACTTATATGGAATGATTCGTCAAGGGAGGATCGATTTAGCCGTATTAGGCTCAACACAGCCAATCGTAGATCAATATTTAGAAACAGAATTACTTTTGGATAAACGTTTCATGATCGTCGTTCCGCCTACTCACCCTCTTGCCCAGCAGAAGGCAGTCTCTTTCAAAGATATATCAGATGAACAGTTTGTGTTATTGAACGAACATTATGTCCACCCAGCAGCATTCACTAAACTTTCTAAACAAACACATACTCAACCAAAAGTTGTTTATCAAAGCAATGATTTGACGATTTTAAAGAGTATGATCCGTGAAAATGTTGGTATCGGTTTTTTGGCAGAGATTGCTGTCCATCCTGAAGATCATTTAGTTTGCCTGCCACTTTCAGATGAAGTTCAGCCTCGCTTCTTGATTTCATTGGCAAAACGAACACAACAGCTTGTCACACCGCTTCAAGAACAAGTAGTCCAAGTCATCCATGAATTCGTTACAGCACAAAAAAACAGCTCTTCGTAAATGAAGAGCTGTTTTTATTTTGTATTAAGCTAAATTAGATAGCTGTTGTTTCGCCACGGTAAACGATGCCGCGACGTGAATCAACAGTAATCAATTCGCCATCAGTAATTGTTGTTGTTGCGCCTTTAGCACCAACGATTACAGGAATATCTTGTGCAATTCCTACAACTGCAGCGTGAGAAGTCAATCCGCCTTCTTCAACGATAACAGCAGCTGCTTTTTCGATTGCAGGCATGTATTCTTTGTCAGTTGATGGTACAACTAGAACCATTCCGTCTTTTGCTTTTTTTACAGCTTCTTCAGCAGATGAAGCAATAACTGCATTTGCAACGACAGATTTTTGTCCAACGCCTTGAGCTTCTAATAATTTAGAACCAATCATTTGAATTTTCATCACGTTAGTTGTTCCGCGTTCGCCAACTGGTACACCAGCAGTGATCAAGATTAAATCGCCTTCTGATGCGAAACCTAATTCAACAGCTTTTTTAGCTGCTAGTTCAAACATTTCATCAGTTGTTGATGGTTTTTCAGCAACTGTTGGGTAAACACCCCAGTTTAACATCAAACCGCGTTTTGTGCGTTCGTCAAAAGTAACAGCCAAGATATCTGCATCTGGGCGATATTTTGAAATCATTTTTGCAGTGTAGCCTGATTCAGTTGCAGCAACGATTGTTTTGACGCCTAGATTTTTTGCAGCACGAGCTACAGATAAACCGATTGTTTCAGTTACATCTGTTTTATCGAATTCGTTCAATTGGAATGTACCTAATTCTGATAATGCATTTTCAGCTTCTTGGTCGATACGTGCCATTGTTGAAACAGCTTCAACTGGGTAGTCTCCGTTTGCAGATTCACCAGATAACATTGTTGCATCTGTTCCGTCAAATACAGCATTGGCAACGTCAGAAGCTTCCGCACGTGTTGGACGTGGGTTTTCTTGCATTGATTCTAACATTTGTGTAGCAGTGATAACTGGGATACCAGCAGCGTTACATTTTTTGATGATACGTTTTTGAACCATTGGTACTAGTTCAGCTGGGATTTCCACACCCATATCTCCACGGGCAATCATAACACCGTCAGAAACTTTGATGATTTCGTCAATGTTGTCGATACCTTCTTGAGATTCGATTTTAGGGAAGATTTGAACATGAGTCATGTCTTTTTCTTCTAAAATTTCGCGAATATCTAGAACGTCTTGTGCTTTACGTACAAAACTTGCAGCGATAAAGTCGATATCGTTGTCTAAACCAAAACGAATATCGTCCGCATCTTTTGGAGTAATACCTGGCAAACTGATAGAAACGCCTGGTGCATTTACCCCTTTACGTGATCCTAGCATACCTGCATTTTTAACTTCTACGACTAATTCACGGTTTGCTTCGTCTTTTTCAATGATTTCCATGTCGATCAAGCCATCATCGAATAAAACGTGTCCGCCTACGTGAACATCGTCAAATAATCCTGGGTAAGTAACCGCGATTTTTTCTTTTGAACCTACATGTTCAGGATCCATAGAGATGCGTGTTTGATCTCCTACTTCAAATTTAATGTATCCTGCACGACCAAAATCAGCTTCTGTTGTGCCTTGAACAGTTGTACGGATTTCAGCTCCTTTTGTATCTAAAAGAATACCGACATCTTTTCCTGTCTTTTTAACTGCTTCACGGACCATAGTCATACGTGATAATTGTTCTTCATGGTCACCATGAGAAAAGTTAAAGCGGAAGACATTTGCCCCAGATTCAATCAATTGAGAAATAATTTCTACTGAGTTACTTGCTGGTCCTAATGTACTAACGATTTTGGTTTTTTTCATTTAAAAAACTCTCCCATTCAATTTTGTTTATTTAAAGCTGTACACAGCTTAAATAGCTTGGTTTCTTTCACTCTTAAAATGAAAGTGAATTATTTAGATCATATAATGATAAGTCTGGTTTATGCTTGTTGTTTTCTAGTGTATCAATGATGTCAGCTGCAACGATTTCGTTGTCATGGATACCGACACATAATCCACCTTTTCCTTCTTGAAGCAATTCGACAGCGTAAGCACCGAATTTACTTGCTAAGACGCGGTCGCGTGCGCTTGGTGCTCCACCACGGACAACGTGTCCCAAGA
Source organism: Enterococcus sp. C76 (assembly GCF_040886985.1). Taxonomy (NCBI): domain Bacteria; kingdom Bacillati; phylum Bacillota; class Bacilli; order Lactobacillales; family Enterococcaceae; genus Enterococcus; species Enterococcus sp. C76. Next base: position 8,718 of record NZ_JBFOEY010000004.1, read on the forward strand.
TAGATACACGTGTATGATAGTCGCCAAATTCTGAAAGTTTTTCAGCGAATTCATTTCCGCCCATTACACCTTCAGCCAAGATGATCAAGCAATGTTTCTTCCCACGATCACGGCCTTCTTGGATTTTTTTAGCAACTGAAGCCATATCAAAATCATGTTCTGGGATGATGATTTCATCTGCTCCGCCAGCTACACCTGACCATAAAGCGATGTCACCTGCATTGCGTCCCATTACTTCGATAACGAATGTACGAACATGAGAAGTCGCTGTGTCACGAATACGGTCAATTGATTCTAGCACTGTATTGATTGCTGTATCAAAACCGATTGTGAAGTCAGTACCAGGAATATCATTATCGATTGTTCCAGGAATACCTACTGCTGGGAATCCACGTTTTGTCAAAGCCATTGCGCCATGATAAGAACCGTCTCCTCCGATAACCACTAGACCTTCGATCCCGAATTTTTTCAATTGTTCGATTCCTTTTAATTGACCTTCTTCAGTTGCAAATTCTGGATAACGTGCAGAATACAAGAATGTACCACCACGTTGGATCTTGTCACCTACATCTGCCACATCAAGACGACGAATATCTCCAGCAACTAAACCGGCAAATCCATAATTGATCCCGTATACTTCCAGTCCTTCGTAAATACCTTTACGAACAACGGCACGAACAGCTGCATTCATTCCAGGTGCGTCTCCGCCACTGGTCAAAATTCCGATGCGTTTCATAATAAACATTCACCTCATTAAAATACTTTATCCTAAGTATAACTTAGGTTTACAACCATTTTTGCGTTAACCACGACTAACATTCTAACATTATTTTTCTCGCTTGTCTTGATTTACGGATAAAAAAATGAAAAAAAATGAAAGCAAGTAGTATTTTTTACCGTAAGTTATTTGAAAACCACATTATCTTCGCCAAGTAGAGAAACAAGTTGTCCCTTTATACTCTTGCTGTCATCCACCCAATAAGCATCTGACAGAACAACTTTTCGTTGTGTTTTTTCGTGGTACATAATTACTGGAATATATCCTGGGTGTTTCTGAAAAATCCCTTGTAATTGTTTCATTATCTCAGGGTCTTCCCGTTCTTCTGTTATGCGCAAATAGCACGTTTGTGAAGGATACTGTGTTTCTAACTGACGAGGATCAGCAAAGCTTTCTCCAATCAATTGTAGTTCCTGGTTATATTTGCTGATTTCGCTACGCCCTTGAACAAAGATCACTTGATCAACTGCAAACAGGTTACGATATTTTCGATAAAGAGTTGGAAAAACCGTGACAGAAATTTCTCCGCTACTATCGGTTCCTTCCACGAAGGCCATCAGTTCGCCTTTTTTTGTCCGAATCTCTCTAACTTCCTTTATCATCAATAGTAAATTGACTGGTTGATTAGGAATGATATCTGTAATCAGCTGAACCTGTTTAGCTAAACGAAGCCGGTCAAACCCTTCTGCAGGATGCCCTGACAAATAAACACCTAAGTATTCCTCTTCCAGCTTCAGTCGTTCTTCTAGTGTATAGTCAGCGACTTCTTCTTCTTTTAATGCCATGATTCCTAGCAAATCTAGACTGCCACCACTGTAAACGATATTTTGGATTTTTCCTTCTAGATCAAGCATCAATTGTTTCCTGTTAGGAGATAATTCATCAAAAACGCCTACTGCTGTCAGTGATTGCAGCAACTCTAATTTCAGCCACCGCTTATCGATCCGTATGAGGAATTGATCTACTGACTTGAACGGGCCATTTTGTTTTCTTTCATTCAATACATCTTCTACAAAATCACGTCGGATGCCTTTTATCGCTGTCAGCCCGAATCTGATTTCTTCCTTATTGACCAACTCAAAACTATAATTGCTTTGATTGATGGATGGTGAAGAAAGTTTGAGTTTATTTTTACGTGCTTCAGCAATATATTCTTTCAATTTCGTTGTGTTATGCCGAACAGAATTCATTAGACTAGTGAAGAAAGCCCCTGGATGATGAGCCTTTAGATATGCCATTTGGAATCCCACGAAGGAATAAGCAAATGCATGCGACCGATTGAATCCATAGTTTGCAAATTTTTCAATATATTCATATACAGTCACTGCTGTTTTTTCCGAATATCCTTGTTGTAATGCTCCTGATACAAAATGCGACTTTTCTTCATCTAATACGTCTTTTTTCTTTTTACTAACTGCCCGCCTCAAAATATCTGACTGTCCTAATGTAAATCCAGCCATAGTCGAGGCGATCTGCATGATTTGTTCCTGATAGACAATCACCCCGTATGTGTTTTTCAAAATCGGGATCAGTGAATCATCGGGGTAGCGAATAGCTTCTTTTCCTTTTTTTCTGGCAATGAAGGTATCGATATTTTGCATAGGACCTGGACGATACAACGCATTGACTGCGGCAATATCTTCGATGTTTTCTGGTCCTAATCTTCGTAAAACGTTTCGAATACCAGCAGATTCAAATTGAAATACTCCTGAGGTTTCGCCTCGTTGAAACAAGAGTAGCGTTTTTGCATCATTTAATGGAATCTCTTTTAATCGGATTTCCTGCCCTTCTACTCGCTTAACAGCCTTTAAAGTAAAATCAATAATCGATAAATTGCGTAGTCCTAGAAAGTCCATTTTCAAAAGACCGATGGCTTCTACCTCATTCATCGTATACTGGGTCAGTAAAGCTTCATCAGAACCGCGTTGGAGCGGTACTAATTCAAGTAGATTCCTATCGCTGATAACTACCCCTGCTGCGTGAGTCGAAACGTGTCTTGGCAATCCTTCTAAAATCACTGCGGTTTTGAATAAAAGCTGGTTTTTTTCGCTTGCCTGAACTAATTCTACTAGTTGACGCGATGTTTTGTAGGCTTGGGTCAATGTGATTTTCAGCTGGTTTGGTATTGCTTTTGACCAGCGGTTTGCTTCACTTTGTGACAGACCAAACACTCTAGCTGCATCTCTAAGAACCATTTTTGCAGCCATTGTACCAAATGTCGCGATTTGCGCCATGTGATATTGTCCATACTTTTCTCGAACATAATTCAATACTTCCTCACGTCGGTTGTCAGGAATATCCAAATCAATATCCGGCATCGTAAAACGTTCAGGATTTAAAAATCGTTCGAATAGCAAGTCATACTCTAATGGATCCACATCTGTGATTTCTAACACATAGGCTACTAATGAACCAGCAGCAGAACCACGGCCTGCACCGGTAACGATTTTATTTCTATGAGCAAAAGCCATTACATCCCATACGATCAGGAAATAATCATCGAATCCCATTTGATGGATGACAGATAACTCATAGTCCAAACGTTCTCGGTACTCCTTTGTATAATCAACGATCCGATGTTCTACTTGCGAGTAGCATAGCTCTCTTAAATATTCTCCAGCTTGTTTTCCTTGAGGGACAGGATAGTGTGGGAGTAATTTCTGATGAAACTGAAATTCAAATGAAATCGATTCGGCTAAGCGCTGAGCACCTATTACAGCTTGTGAAAGACCTGCTTCTTCGAATCGTTTGATCATTTCTTGTTCTGAAATCAGGTAACCATTTGCTGGTGGTAAAGGTGCAGATAAACTTTCTAAAGGCATCTGACTTCCCTCTTTGATATGCTTCATCACTTCAAGCGCAAAAAGGTCTTCTTGCTGTAAACTAGCGATTGGATGCAATGCACAAAGCGGATAATTTTCTTTTGTCACATACTGATACCATTCAGGCAATTGATCAGGCGTATTTTCTGACAATCCGATATAAAAATCTTTAGTAAAAACATTTTCAAGCAAAAACTGCCAATGACTGAAAAAATGTTCCTCTTTATTGAAAGCCTCAGAAACAGAATGATTTGCCGGAACGACAAACACTAGATGGTCGGTTTCTATCATATCATCAAGTGCCATTTTTTCTTGGATCATTTTTCGACTGGAAAGTTTCATCAGCTGCTGATAACCTGTCTCATCTTTTGCGTACGCAAGCAAACCATAATTTTTTTCTTCATAAGTATAACTAAGATGTAATCCAATGATTGGCTGTATTCCTTCTTCTACACAAATACGATAGAATTCAGGTGCACCGTATAAGACATCTTTATCCGTTATGGCTAATGAAGTGTAGCCTTGTTTTTTTGCTTCTTGTACATATTCTCGAATACGGATCGTACTTTGTAAAAGAGAATAAGAAGTAATTGTATAAAGTTGTGGGAAAAACATCTTGCATTCCGCCTTTTTTTTCGTTAAAATTCACTAGCGTTAAAAGGTCTGATCCTTTTACTTTCATTAAATAACAAGTGCTGAAGTTGATTGTTCTACTTCATTTGCTTGCTTCTAGTCTGTAGGAATGAGTTCTTTCACAAGAACTCGAATTTTATTGAGATTTAGTCTCGTTTCTTTACATTCAAAGAAAATCTGGTAAAATTAAGATAGAAAAGAGGTGTTCTTTATGCGATATATCGTTACATTATTCTGGGCTGTCGTTCTAGGTCAAGTAGTCGGTTATATTGGTGCTGCATTAACAAGCGGAACATATGATTTTACTTTGACAACAATCATTTCATTAATTGCGGGTGTCATTATCCTTTTGATTGGTGCAGTTGCGCCAAGAAAAGAAACCTCTGCCCATTCGTAAAAAACCAGCCAAGAGCTTGAGATATCTCAAGCTCTTTTTTATTTCCAATTTTCACCACTATTATAATCTACTGCGAAGAACTTTACGAAAATTGAATAGAGAAAGAAGAATATTTGACAGGACGAATAAACTTGTCACAATAAAAACAGCACTGTAATTATAAGCATGCGCAACTGTCGACCCCAGCATTGGTCCTAGAACCTGTCCAAAGTTACTGAACATCTGATTATAGCTATAGATTCGGCTAACCCCTTCTTGTGGCGTGATCTTACTGATCAGTGTATTGACAGAAGGCATCAAAGCACCAGTTGAAAAGCCTAAAATAAAACGAAGTATACCTAATTGGAGTGGTGTCGTGACAAACGCCATGGGCAAATAACAGCAAAATGATAAGATGAGTCCGCCAATTAAAACTTTTTGATTCCCAATCTTATCCCCTAGTTTTCCTAGTTTTGGTGAAGAAAAGACTGCAGAAACACCAGCTATCGAAACAATCAAGCCGCTGACAAACAGGATATTTTCTGTACTTCCGCTTAATTCACGAATATATAAGGTCAAAATAGGGCTGATCGTAGTGATCCCTATCTGTAAAATCAAGGTCGTGATGAAGAGACCAATCAAAATAGAGAGATGATCCATTTTTGAAAAAATTTCTTTGGTGCTTATCAGATCCTTTTTCTCGATTGGATGGAAATCTTCTTTGACTAAGAAGATGGTCAGCACCGTTGTGATCATCAACAAAGCCCCTGTGATCAAGAATACATTTTCCATACCAAACCACTGAGCCAATGCACCGCCCATTGAAGGTCCGATCAGATTCCCCGCAATCGCTCCGGTGGATAATGTTCCTAACGCCCATCCGCTCTTTTCTCGAGGCGCTTGTGAAGCAATCATTGCTGTTGCATTTGGAATATACCCAGACAAAATCCCGTTCCAAAAACGCATGATCAAAAGCCAATACGCGTTCGGCACAAAAGCTAAAGAACCCATCGTCAACGTCATCCCAGCTGCTGCACGGATCATCATGAGTTTTCGACCTTTTCGATCAGCTAGATTTCCCCAGATTGGTGCAACCACGGCAGATGCAAAAGCAGTAACAGAGATTGCTAGTCCCGAAAACAATTCGATTTGATCTTTTGGTGTTCCTAGTTGCTCAACATAAACTGGTATGAATGGCATAACTAAACTAATACTTGCACCAGTGAAAAAACAGCCAATCCACGCAATCACTAAATTTTTTCTCCAATTAATCTCCATCTATCATCCCTCTTTCGTCTCTTTTATCATACCTATTTTCGAATAAACAAGCAACGATCTCGCTAGTAAAAAGAGAAAAATCCCGCAAAGATCATTTTATATGTAACGTTCTTTTTATGTAAAACAAAAAGAGACCAGAACAAATGCTGTTCCAATCCCTTCTCTTTATTTAAATCGTTGCTAGAATGATGAAGTTGATGATGAATAAAATATCAACAATCCACAAAGCAACAGAAACTTCATTGAATTTTCCTTTGATTACTTTGACAATTGTATAGAAAATAAATCCTGCTGCAATCCCATAAGAAATGCTATAGCACAATCCCATAAAGATCGATGCAAAGAAGGCTGGTAAAGCTTCTTCCATATCTAGCCATTTGATGTCTGCAAAAGAAGCCATCATCATTACCCCGACCAAAATCAGTGCTGGCGCAGTTGCTTGATTTGGTACGATAGCGATCAGCGGGGAGAACAAACTACTTAATGCGAATAGCACTGCCACTACTACTGAAGTCAAACCAGTACGTCCACCGGCCCCGATCCCAGCTGCAGATTCGACATAAGTTGTTGTATTCGATGTACCAAAGATAGCACCTACGGAAGTAGCGATTGCATCGGCAAATAGCGCTTTATCCATTTTTGTTTTGAACCCGCGACCATCTTCCAATGCGATCTCGTCCTCTTTTGAGAAAATACCTGTGCGGCGTCCTGTACCGATAAATGTTCCGATCGTATCGAATGTATCAGATAAACTGAATGCGATGATTGTCATCAATACTTGAGGGATCTTGGAAGAATCACTGAATAAAGATTGCATTCCTTCAGAACCAAATGCTGCACCGAACGTTGTTCCTAATTCTTTAAATGAATTGCCTAACGAATTCGTTTGCCAATCAATGGAACTTAAATCAACAACACCCATAAAAATCCCAAGGACTGTGGTCGCTACGATACCGATAAGAATAGCACCACGGACGTTTTTTACAACTAAAATGGCTGTCAGTACCAAACCAATCACGGCTAACAAGATAGGTGCGTTGTCAAAATTGGCTAACGCGGGAACGATTCCGCCATTTATCGTAACATTTGTTGCTTTTCCACCTTCAACGACAGAACTCGAAATAGCAGATTGGTCTGCTGAAAAAGATAAGAATCCTGCATTTTTGATCCCGACATACGCAACGAAAATACCGATTCCGCCACCAATCGCATGTTGAAGACTTTCAGGAATCGCCCGAATGATCATCTTTCGGATATTTGTAACAGTAATAAAAATATTGATTAATCCGCAAATAAAAACCATTGCCAGGGCTTGTTGCCAAGAATAGCCAAGCCCGAAAACGACCGTAAAAGTGAAAAATGCGTTCAATCCCATACCAGGTGCCTGAGCATATGGGACATTCGCGAACAATCCCATGACTAGCGTACCAATGATTGATGCAATGATTGTGGCTAGAAATACTGCTTGGAACGGCATACCTGATGCTGATAAAATCGTCGGATTTACGAATAAGATATAACTCATGGCAAAGAATGTCGTTACTCCCGCCATTATTTCAGTTGATACATTTGTATTGTTTTTCTTTAAACCGAAAAACTTTTCCATAAAAAGTTCCACTCCCTGAATTTTTTTCTGATGGAAAACTATAATAATAATAAATATGCAAAATATGGCAAATCCATCGAACAATTTCAAATTATATAGACGTTTCATTCGTTTTTCAACGTTTTTTTAACAAAAAAACCGAAAACAATACTTAATGTTCGTGTTTAGCTCGTATTCATTTATTTACATAGCCATAACTGTATTTTTTGTTAGGAATAACTGATTGCTCTTGTTAATTACCTAAAATATGCTAGACTAAAACAAATGCTAGTTGAGGAAGGAAGGACCTTTATTGAATAAAAAATTAATTGCCATCGATCTGGACGGAACCACCCTCAATCAAGATTCGATGATTACCTCTAAAACAAAAGAGACCCTGAAAAAAGCAATCAATGCTGGTCATCATGTCAGTATCGCTACTGGACGCCCATTTCGAATGAGCCATCAATTTTACCAACAATTAGAGTTAACAACACCGATGGTTAATTTTAACGGCGCACTGGTGCATATCCCTAATCAACATTGGGATGGCGAAAGAGAAACATTGATTAATCGTGAAATTGCTTTTGAAATCTTATCGCAAAAAAAACAATTGAATCTAGACTTTATCGCTGCTGAAAATCGGGATACTTTTTTTATCGACAGCTTTGACTTCTTTGATGAAAAAATTTTTGCTTCTTCACGTCCTGGAGAAAAAAACTTGCTTTCTCCTAAAAATCTGACGACAAATCCTACATCTTTGCTTGTCCGAACAGACAAGCGTTTTGCAGAAGCTGTATCTGCTGAATTAACACGTCAATTTGGCAGTTATGTGGATGTTCGTACATGGGGCGGTCCCACGGCGATCTTAGAGATTGTTTCAAAAGGAATCCAAAAAGCAAAAGGTGTGCAAGAGATTGCTAACTACCTATCGATTGATCAACAAGACGTGATTGCTTTTGGTGATGAGCATAACGATTTGGAACTGCTGGATTATGCAGGATGGGGAGTGGCTATGGCTAATGGTACTGATCAGCTCAAAGGCATCGCAAATGATGTCACTCCTTTGAGCAATCAAGAAGACGGTTTAGCTGTTTATCTGGAAAAATTACTTAAACTACAATAGAGAATTAGATTCCACTAAAAAAGGTTGTGACAATTTTTGTCACAACCTTTTTTGCCGAGTAAACGGTGCTCAATCAGCTGTCCTTCGGTATTAGCTCAAAAACGGCAAAATATGAGAAGCTATTTTGCCGTTTTGTTTCTCTAATACTCAGGTCAGGGCGCTGATTTCACAACCTCTTCCTTAAACGGTGTTCAAAAGCCAGTTTCTCGATATGAAGTCAATTTTAAGCAAAAATGTGAGAAGCTATTTTCACAAAATTTTTCTTCATACTCGAAACTAAGCGGCTTTTTCACGACCTCTTTTTTATTTTGCCATGAACATATCATAATACGCGTCCATTATTTCTTTAGCAATCGTCAAGTTCATGTGGTCTTGTTCATCTAATAAGTTCGGCAAGACAACACTGATTGCGATTTCCGGATTGTCTGTTGGTCCGTATGCCACAATATTACTATTGACTGTCGTAATATCTGGGTGACCTTCCGCAACCGTTTCTGCAGTCCCTGTTTTTGCAGAAAGGTCCATTTTCGCACTGGCTAATGGTTTAGCTGTTGTGTAAGGGTCGGTACCATGAACAACCTGATGGAATCCTTCACGGAGGATTGCCATATTTTCTGCAGATATATTGACCGTATTTTCTACTGTCGTGCCAATTTCTTTTTTCACTTCACCCAAATTCCCATTTTCGTCATTGCCATAGATTGCTTTGACTAGGTGAGGCTGTACTCGTTTCCCGCCATTAGCGACTGTTGAAGCATATTGAGCTAATTGGATCGGTGTATATGTGTCAAACTGTCCAAATGCCAAATCGGTAAAGTTACCTGGAGTATACCATTCTTTGCCATTATCCGCATTGAACTTCTTCATATACTCAACAGAGCGTGAAATCCCAGGAGATTCATTCGGCAAATCGATCCCAGTCGTTGTACCAAGACCAAACTCTTTGAAAGAGTCTCTCAATTGTTGATAAGCTTTAGCTTCTTCGTCTAAACTAGGTAGTCCCATTCCAGGAGTATAGTCTAGCCCTAGCATCTTTAATGCCACTTTGATCATATACGTATTAGAAGACAATTCCAATGCTTTGACTGCATCAAGAGCAACTTGTCCGTTTCGGTTAAAGACAGAGCTTTTTTCTGAAGCACCTTGTAGACGAATCGGTTCATCAATCAACACTTGATTTCCGCTGATCGCGTTACTTGCCCAACCTGCTGTCAAAGTACCGGCCTTGACTACAGACCCTGGAGCAAAAGCGCTAGTGATTGTGCCCAAAGCATTCTCGGTGATTTCCTTGGAACCTTGCTCATGACTGAAACCAGTCATGGCTAACACTTCTCCTGTCTGAGGATTCATGGCTACTGCATAAGCACCAGGCGAGTACTGTGCTTTACCGTTATTGATCAATGTTTGATAATTTCTTTTTAAGATTTCTTCTACTTTCGATTGGAATTCTGCATTCATCGATAACATTAAATTAGAACCTTTTTCCCCAGAGAAGATTTCTTTTTGATTCGAAACATTGCCTTCATTATCAAGAGAAACTTCATATTGGGTTTTGGTTCCTTGTAGGACATCTTCATATTGTTTTTCCAAATAACTTTGTCCCACACGATCATTTCGAGAATACCCTTTTGCTAAATACTTCTCTGCTTCATCTGCCGGAAGACCTTGTTTTTCAGTCGTCACACTACCTAAAATACTTTTCAGTGAATCTGCTGCGTTATATTCGCGTGTCCAGTCTGTGCCTGTCGAAACTCCTGGAAGCTCAGAAGCACGTTCCGCCACAACAGCTAATTCTTGGTCAGTAACACCAGAGTTCTTGATATAGACTGTGTTTAATTCATATGCACTGTTCATCCGTTTAAAGATGGTAGCAATCTTTAATTGTTCCTCGTTCAAGTTGATCTCATCATCTGTTACTTTATTGACCATCGCGCTGTATTGTTCGCTGTTTCCTAATTGCTTTTCTTTTGCCGAAAGTCTTTTTGTGGCTTCCTTCAAATGTTCCGGATCAGCCAGCCAAAAATCTTTTTTATCTCTATCTGTCAGATTTTCATCTGCCGGCACATCAATCAGCGAGTTCAGCTTCGTTGCGATTTCAAGTAGGTCTTTAGCCGTCACTTGTGTGCCCCTCGTATAGGTGATTGCCTGATTCGCTTTATTTGTGACTAACGCTTTTCCTGTGGAATCGTAGATCATTCCACGAGGGGTACTTTCTTGGACTGTAATCGTAGAAGTAGATTTCACTCGCGCTTCCATCTCTTCACCATTCACGATCTGCAAATAGCCCAATCGAGCAATCAACGCAACAAATAACGTAAATATAATGAAAAAAAGAAAATTTAAGCGAAAAGGAACATGCGACCGGCGAAACGTTTTGTTTTTAGGCTCTTGTGCCCCTTTTCTTATTTTTTCTATCCAAGAAGTATTTACTATTTTTTTCATAAAATCTTTCATCATTTCCTATCCTTCCGCCTATTTACATTCATGCTTCATTGTACCCAAAAACTTCTTAATAAAAAAGAAAAAATGAGCGGAGCAAGAAATTCTTTACCTAATTTCAAGATAAAATCAACTTTTTGTTTCACAGCAAACCTCTGAAGTTGCATATCCAACTATTTTTTTCATTAAAAACTAAACTTATTTTTGAAAATTATGCTTTCTAAAGTCGTGAAACACTTTAATAGAACATTTCTTTGTGGAAAACTATAAGTTGTTATTCTAAAAAAACTTATATCAAAAATAGTAAGGTAAATTTAGTTTTTTTATTTTGAATCCATAAAATAGTCTTGGATTGCTTCTCTTGTTTTTTTCACTTTTTCACTAAGTGATTCGTTTTTAGCCATATAAAAATAAAAAATGATATCAATCGTAGCGAATTGGGCCAAAAGTGAATTGGTTGCCGCACTTCGATTGGTGATTTCTTTTGGTCTTGATGTTTGTACGAGTACATCGGCTATCTTGGTAAGTGGGTTATTTCCAAATTGCGTCAACGCAATGATCTCGATATTCATATTTTTTGCTAGCTCAGCTAATGCAACTACATCTGCGCTTCTCCCTGAGTTCGAAACAAGCCAAAGTACTTTCTTCTTCTCATTGCTGACAAGTTGTGGGAGCAAGACATGGATATCTTTTTCAAAAATGATTGGCTTACCGACACGAGACCATTTTTGCAGAATGTCTTCTACCACTAAAGAAGAGGCACCCACACCATATAAAAAAACAGACTCAGCCGTTTCCAAACATTCTACGACTTTTTGGATCGTTTCTTCTTCCAGAATATCTACTGTTTCTTTTATCGCTACTTGCGCATTGTTCCCAAGTTTGTTTTTGATAGAGTAAAAGGACTCATTTGCTTCGATATCGCTAAATCCTTCATCGATTCCAGTCTGTAATTCTGTTGAAATCGTGATTTTGAAGTCTGTCAAACTTTGAAACCCGATTTTTTTTGAAAAACGTACAACTGTCGGCGCACTCAAACCTGAAGCCTCCGCTAATTCATTAGCTGTCATTGTGGGGACCTTCTCAATATTTCCAATAATGTAGTTGGCCAACTTTTTTTCTGCTGAAGAATAATCTTCCATCATACTTTCAATACGACTAATTACGCTCATAAGTTCCTCCATCCTTTTAATAATCGTCTATGTAAGTATACCATATCAGTTCCTTGTTAACGGTCGTGTACTGGATAAAAAAACAAAAAAACAATCCGCACAATAGGATAGCTCATTCCATCAATCCCGCAAATTCTATTGACCATCTGTGGGATTGTGGAATATCTGTTCTCTATTGTTTGGATTGTTTTTTATTTAGTGCTTTTTTATAGATGATTTATCTATTTGTTTTCTCTGCTGTAATTTTTGACTTCTGCTTCCATAGCATCAATAAAGATATTCAAATCTTCTACAGCTGTTTCTTTGCTTCCGTAACGACGTACATTCACTGTTGCATCTTCCAATTCTTTATCACCGACAACTAATTGGTAAGGAATTTTTTGTGTTTGAGAGGCACGAATCTTATAGCCCATTTTTTCATTGCGGTCATCGACTTCTACACGTAAACCTTTCATTTGCAAGCGTTCTTTGATTTCATAAGCATAATCGCCATGTGCATCAACAGAAACAGGGATGATTGTCGCTTGTATTGGTGCTAGCCATGTTGGAAAAGCGCCTTTGTATACTTCTGTCAAATAGGCGACAAAACGTTCCATCGTAGAAACGATTCCGCGGTGGATAACCACTGGACGATGCGTATTTTCCCCATCTTCTCCAACATATGTCAAATCAAAACGTTCCGGCAATAAGAAGTCTAATTGTATAGTTGACAATGTTTCTTCTGTCCCAAGAGCTGTTTTGACTTGGACATCTAATTTTGGGCCGTAAAAGGCTGCTTCACCTTCTGCTTCAAAGTAATCTAGCTCTAATTCATCCATAGCAGCTTTCAGCATTGCTTGGGCTTTTTCCCACATTGCATCATCATCAAAATATTTATCTGTATTGTTTGGATCGCGGTAGCTTAAGCGGAAACGATAATCTGTAATATTGAAGTCAGCATATACTGCGACCATCAATTCAAGCGTACGCTTAAATTCATCTTTGATTTGGTCAGGACGAACAAATGTATGACCATCGTTCAACGTCATTTCTCGTACACGTTGTAAACCTGACAAAGCACCTGATTTTTCATAGCGGTGCATCATTCCTAATTCAGCGATACGAATTGGTAATTCACGGTAAGAATGGATGGCGTTTTTGTAGACCATCATGTGATGAGGGCAGTTCATTGGACGAAGAACAAGCATTTCGCCATCTCCCATATCCATTGGCGGGAACATGTCTTCTTGATAATGATCCCAGTGTCCAGATGTTTTGTACAACTCAACATCTCCCATGATCGGTGTATACACATGTTGGTAACCTAGACTAACTTCTTTGTCTACGATATAACGTTCGATCGTACGTCGGATTGTTGCCCCTTTTGGAAGCCAGAATGGCAAACCAGAACCAACTTCTGGAGAAACCATAAACAAGTCAAGTTCTTTCCCTAGTTTACGATGATCTCTTTCTTTTGCTTCTTCACGCAGACGGATATATTCTTTCAAAGCTTTTTTATCAAAAAAGGCTGTTCCGTAAACTCGTTGCATCATTTGATTGTTTGAGTTTCCACGCCAGTAAGCACCTGCCACTGATAATAATTTGAATACTTGTATACGACCAGTAGACGGAACATGTGGTCCACGGCACAAATCGATGAATTCACCTTGTTGATAGGCAGTAATCACTTCTTCTTCTGGCAATTCACTAATCAGTTCTACTTTGTACGGGTCACTTGCAAAAATTTCTAATGCTTCTTGTTTCGAAAGAACACGGCGTTCGATTGGCAGATTTTCTTTGACGATTTTCATCATCTCTGCTTCGATTGCGGGAAGATCTTCTGCAGTTACTTGATTTTGTCCATTGTCTGTATCATAGTAAAACCCTGAATCAATAGCTGGCCCAACACCAAAGTGGATATTTGGATAGAGGCGGCGCATTGCTTGAGCCATCAAATGAGCTGCTGAATGTCGGACTAATCCAAGTGCATCTTCATGGTCTGGTGTGACGATCTCAATACTTGCATCTTCCTCGATTGGACGAGTCAAATCAATAAGTTTGCCGTTCACTTTACCAGCTAAAGCTTTTTTTGCTAAGCTTTTTGAAATACTTTCAGCGATTGCCAATGTTGTTGTACCAGCCTCAAATTCTTTGACTGCACCATCTGGAAAAGTAATTTTTATCATAATAGTTTCCTCCTTGAAATGTTTTGATTGATCAGATCATCAAGCTGAAAAACAAAAAATCCTAGCATCTCTTGAAAAGAGATACTAGGACGAAAAGTTCGTGGTTCCACCTAATGTTCAAACGCACATGCGTTCCTCAAACGTTGTAACGGTCCGACCGCCCTTGCTTCAACAAGGGTTTCGAAAGTGGTCATCCTTTGGTTTTCTCCTGGAAAAGTTTCAGCCTAGCTTTTCCTCTCTTATCGAAGACTCTCAAATTCAGTTGGCTTTCTCATCAATCAATTATGTGTTTATTTAACCACTAATAAATAGAAAAATCAAGTGTGAAACCAAACTTATTTTTTCCATTCCCCATTTACACCGTATGTTCCTTTTTTCATCTCGTTGATGATAACATGGATGTGTTCTTTTGGTGCTTGCGTGTTTTTATGAACAGCTTCCGTGATATCTTTCATCATATTTTCTAATTGTTCCGGACTGCGACCTTCTACTAATTCGACATGTACGAATGGCATAATGTTCTCTCCTCTTTCTGATCGTTCTTTTTTCATCTCGATTCTATCATACTATGTTTGTCTTGGGTACTGAATCCGGAAAAATGGCTGGGTCTTTTTTTGCTCTCAGCGCACTCAGGATAGAGACCGTATCCACGACTTCTTGCAAAACAGCCCCGAATAACGCAGGAACCAGACCCGTACTTGCAATTAACATCAAAAAAATACAAATAAAGATGCCAATCAGTACAGATTGTTTCGCTATTCTCATCGTATCTTTTGAGATCACTACTGCTTTTGCTACACGTAAAAGATCATCTTTCAAGATGACCGCATCTGCACTTTCACTAGCAGCTGTAGAACCATGAGCGCCCATTGCAATGCCGATATCTGCAGCAGCAAGTGCTGGTGCGTCATTCACGCCGTCTCCTACCATCGCCACAGGTCGTTGATCTTTAGGGATACTTTCTAAAATGGTCAGTTTATCTGGAGGCAAGCAACGGGCATGTACAGAATCTAATTGGACTTTTTCTGCAATCGCTTGAGCAATGGCTGATCCATCTCCGGTAATCATCATCAAATTTTTCACACCAAGATTTCTTAGCTCTTTGATTGTCTTTGCTGCTTCTGAGCGAATCTGATCCGAAAATAGGATGGTTCCTGCAAAGGATTGATCAACGGCTACATAGATTGCTGTTTCAGAAGTCTCGATTTCTTCCACTGAAACAAAAGAAGCGCGTCCAATCTTTACGTCATGATTATTGACTACTGCTTGGATTCCTTGACCTGTCACTTCTTTCAGTTGACTAACAGGATACAGTTGGCTGTTTTTCACGTTGTTCACTAACGAACGAGCTAAGATATGGCTAGATTCCTGTTCTGCACTTGCTGCATACATAAGTAGCTCTTCTTTTTTCATTCCATTGACTGGTTGAATCGCCTCTACTTCTAATATTCCTTTGGTAAGCGTTCCTGTTTTATCAAAAGCAATCGTTTTTGTACGTGCGAGCTTCTCAATTGTTGTTCCAGTTTTAACAACAATCCCGTTTTTACTTGAACGGCTCATCCCGGCAACTAAAGCGATTGGCGCAGCTAAAATCAATGGACAAGGCGATGCTACGACCAATACTTCTGCAAAACGCAAAGGATCTTTTGAGAACCACCAAGAAATACCGCCAATCAAATATGCGATCAATGTAAAGGGAACCGCATAACGATCAGCTAAACGGACGAATCGAGCAGGTTTTTCTTTTGATTCTTCGACTAATTTAATGATCATTTGATATTGGCTATCTGCAGCGCGTTTTTCAGCAATCATTTGGATTGATCCGTCTCCATTTAAAGACCCAGACATGATCTGATCTCCAGGTTTCTTTGTTTCTGGACGAGACTCTCCTGTCAAAGAAGATTCATCGACTGATGATTCTCCTTTGATCACTCGACCATCAACTGGTACAAGCTCGCCAGGCTTGACTAGCAGCTGATCATCCACATTTATTTCATCAATTACTATATCCTGCCATCTTCCTTCTTTGAATCGATGGGCGATTCTTGGGGTGTTGTCTAATAAAGATTGCAATTCTTTACCTGCTCGTTTATTCGCGTAATCTTCTAGACTATCTCCACCTGTAAGCATGATCAATATCATCAAACTAGCCCAATATTCTTTGACGGCTAATGTTGCAAGGATTGCGGTAATCGCTAATATATCTACACCATATCTTCCTGAACGCAATGTTTTGATCATTTCCAAAAACATCAAGAAGGCGAGAATCCCTCCAGTAAATGCAACAATCATAAAAGCAAGTCCCGGCTGATGGAAAACAAATTCACTTAACAAAGCTACTCCGCCAATAAATAAAGTAAGTAAAAATTTTTTAAAATGTGTCATAGTTTCTTCTCCTCTTTTTTGTGACTTAGAGGTTAGTCATCCATCTTCAATTGCCTCTCTTTCTCTTAAGCATAGTCCTTGCTTAACACTTTTTAAAACAATAGGCCTTAATTGAAAACAACTATCACTATCAGCGTTTCCAATAGTCGCCAGTCCGACAAACGAATCTATCGAGCAAAGAGGACTTTTTTCGATTCATCCGTTAAAAAGTACCTTTTTTCGAAAAACTGTGCTATACTTTTAATTCGTTATTTACGGCGGAAGGAGCAAACATGTGATGAATGAGAAACAACTAGAACAAACGCACGTGGATGAAACGATCGAACTAATCCAGATCGAACAAAATATGCTGGATACAAAACAACGAGAATTGACTCAGGAAATGAATCATTCGACAAAAGACACAGCTAATCACAAGATTCGAGCTGGTTCCAATGAAGCTTTTTATGAATCTGCTGTTGAATATCGCCAACATGAGCAAGAATTGCTTTTAAAATATCATACTCTTGAGGCGCAGCAAAAACGCCTACAAACGTTGTCTGTTATGAAAGACAGTCCTTACTTTGCCCGTATCGATTTTAAAGAAGACCGTGAAACAGAAACATTGTATCTAGGTATCGCTTCTTTAAGAGATCTAGCAGAAGAAACAATCGTTATTGACTGGCGCGCACCAATTGCCAACCTTTATTATGAAGGTGAGATTGGTCCCGCATTTTATGAAACTGAAACAGATAGAATAGATGTCGATCTGCAGTTGAAACGACAATTTAAAATCCAAGAAGGACGTATTTTATCTATGGTAGATACGTCGGAAGTAATCAACGATGACTTTTTGCTAGAGATATTGGACGAAGCATCAAGCAACCATATGAAAAATATCGTCTCTACGATACAAAAAGCACAAAATGCAATCATTCGGGACACAACAAGTAAAGTGATGCTGATTGAAGGAATCGCCGGAAGCGGAAAAACGTCTGCTCTGCTTCAACGTATTGCTTTTCTGTTGTATCATAATCGCAAATGGCTAGAGGCAGAAAACGTGCTTCTATTTTCACCAAACCATTTGTTTTCTGATTATATCTCGACTGTATTGCCTTCATTAGGTGAAAGCGGTGTGCCTACACAAACATTCAAAAATTATATTTCACAGCTGTTGCCAGAGTTTTCTTTATTAGACGAACAGCAACAGGAAAGTGGGTTTTTGCTAGGCGAAAAAGATCCGATACAAGTGATGAAAAGCGGATTGACCTTAGTGGATCAGATTGATCGCTATATCCAAAGCATCACAAGCTACGGTCCCTTGTTCCGTGATATGAAAATAAATGGCCGTACGATCCTATCAAAGGAATCGATTCGCCAATGGTATAAAGAAACCAATGAACAACTTCCCTTACACCACAGACTCTCTCTATTACAAACGAAACTACTGAAAAAATTAGGCGGTCTGCAAAAAGATGAAACACGTCAACAATGGGTCAAAGATCTCGCGGAAGAGCAGCTCCAAGAACTATACGCAACAGATCCTAATCTTGAATATACAGAACAAAAGGAGCGTTCCTTACGTAAAAAACTGGCTAACCAAATCGTACGTAAACGATTCCGTCGAATTCATCGAGGAATCATGAATTATCAATTTGTCAATATAACGAAACAATATCTCCACTTTTTACAAACTGTGCCACTTTCTCTTCTGACACGGCATAAAATCAGCGAGACCAGATGGCAAGAACATTTAGCAACTATTCGTACACATTTGCGTCAAAGAGAGTTGCCCCAAGAGGATGCTGTCCTATTCTTTTTACTGATGCGCCGAACGTATCCGGTGACGGTCACACACAAAGCTCGCTATATCTTTATTGATGAAATGCAGGATTTCGCACCATCACAAGTCGCATTGTTGCAAGCCTTGTTCCCAAAAGCAAATTTGACTTTCTGTGGAGATCTAAATCAAAATGTCTTTGGAAATGAAACGATCGTGGGATCATTGGAAGAACTTTTCGTGGACCGTGAAGTCACCCGTTTCCAATTAACGACAAGCTATCGTTCCACAAAAGAAATCACTGATTTTGCTAATCACTTTATTGCAAAAGAACATCAAGTAGAGACTACAGCAAGAAAAGGCGATTTGCCTTTGCTCATCCAAGGAACAACTGATGATGTCAAACTGAATTGGTTAGCAGATACCATTCGAACGACTCAGGGAAAAGCCCGGTATTGGCGTACAGCAATCATTGCTAAAACCCAAGAAGAATGCGAGACTCTTTATGCTCAACTGCCAGACGAGTTGAAACAACAAGTCCAGCTGATTTTAAATGAGAGTGATTTTATGAAGCGTTCCATTATTTTACTTCCGGCCTTTTTAGCAAAAGGTCTGGAGTTTGACCGAGTTTTCTTGTGGGATGTAGATGCAGATCATTTTTCTTCTCAACAAGACAAATTGATCCTTTACACCATGTGTACACGCGCGATGCATGAATTGACACTTTTTACATCCAATAATGAAAGTCCTTTGTTAAACAATATGGATATTTCATCTTATGAGAAAAAAGTATTGTAACTAAAAAGACAACTGCTATCGTTAATGTTAGCAGTTGTCTTTTTAGTTACAGTAATAATTGCAGAAAAAGTAATTCTATCATTTATTCTATATATAAATCCAAATCTGTTTCAGGATATTTTAATTTGACAAGCGAAATAATCATTTTCAGTTCTTCCATGTTTTCTGGATATTCTGGGTCAAATACCTTACTATGACGTCCAATACCGCCATTGTCGATCAATCGGTAAATTCGGTTCCATTCAATGAACTGATCGATTGATTGGAAATTGCTGATTGGATAACCCCCACAATCCAAAATCTCTGATACACGAAATGCTAGGTATGCACTATCGACCACTTTATTTTTTTTCGTATCTATCTTCTCATTTCTTTCGATGAGAATTTTTTCAGGATGATGCTTTAAGCTCCACTCCAATAGTAGAAAGAAAGCCTCCATCCGATACTCTTCTTCAAATAACCGAAAGGCTGAATCAGAACGACGAAAAAGCAGCGGAATCAAATATTTTTGTCTATAAATCAGCATTGGTGCGCGGTCCACCATACACTCTAAATAACGGTTCAGATACCCTGTACCGACATAGTTTCCTAATCGATAGCCTTCAACGCCGAATCTTGCGTATTTTTGCGCTAATTTTGAACAATCAGTTACGTTCACTGCTAACTCTTCTACTTTGCGGTAACCGCTTAAGATACGTTCAAAAGGTTCTAAAGTGATTTTTGCTTCCATATTCTTCCCCGTCCATCTTCCACATACTTCATATCATTTCATATGATACTTATGCTCTCATCATACCACAGGTTGAATTAGAATAGAAAATAAATCACACAAAAAAACAAGACAATCTGTTAGTGAGATTGTCCTGCTTTTTGAAAAAGACTGAATGCTTTTCGTTAAAACTGATTGCTTAGTCTTCTAATGCCACATTATGGAACACATGCTGTACATCTTCTAGATCTTCTAGCGCATCAATCATTTTTTCAAATGTTTCTTGGTCTTCTGAAGATAATGTAACTTCGGTTTGAGGAATCATTTGGATCTCAGCAATTGAAAAATCAGTGATTCCTTTTTCTTTTAATGCTTCTTGGATACTATGGAAATCCGCTACTTCACCGTAAACGATGATTTGTCCATCTTCTTCCATCACATCACGAACGTCGATGTCTTTTTCCATTAGATATTCAAGGATCTCATCAGCGTCTTCTCCTGCAAATGCAAAGATCGCTGTATTGTCAAACATATAAGAAACCGCTCCAGAAACACCCATGTTCCCGCCATTTTTCCCAAAAGCTGCTCGTACGTCTGCTGCTGTTCGATTCACATTGTTTGTCAATGTATCAACGATCACCATTGAGCCGCTTGGTCCAAATCCTTCATAACGTAATTCAGAGTATGTTTCATCTCCTGCACCTTTTGCTTTTTCGATTGCTCGGTCAATAATATGTTTTGGTACATTATAAGTTTTAGCGCGATCAATGACGAAACGTAGTTTTTGGTTTGCATGCGGATCAGGATCACCTGATTTTGCTGCCGCGTAGATTTCAATCCCAAATTTTGCATAAATCCGGCTATTATTAGCATCTTTAGCAGTTTTCTTTGCTACGATATTTGCCCATTTACGTCCCATATTTTCACTTCGCTTTCTGATTTGATAGTTTCATAACGCAAAAACGTCCTGTTCCATTATACTTGTGAATCACGATTCTGTGAAGCTTTTTTTCTTTCTTCCTTCATTCTTCTCATTTTCAGTCAAAGGTCTATACTTGGATTGGGATTTGTCCGAAATTCTGTTCTGGAATATTGCCTCCCAATTGATAGATTTGATCACTTCTAACTAACAGTTCCGCTTCTTGTGCCTCTTTTTTTCCGATTCGGGAATAAATAGAAATCTCTTTTTTTTCTTTTAAGAATCTTCTTCCAGCATCGGTAAATCCAAGTAGTCGAAGATAGTTTTTATTTTGTTGGGTAGGAATCTCTTGCTTTTTGATATTCAGCAAGACATAACAAGATAATCTTTGGATCCGCGTCCATGTATATCTCTTTGTTTTTACTTTTGACACAAAATCCGCAAAACCGTTAGCTGTTGCAGCTGCTGTCTTCATGCGAGTTTCTATTCCTTCGGTCATCTGATAGATATCTGTCAATTCCATCAAAGTAGAAGATAACAACCGATAACGCAAATACGGCCAATAGGATTCCCAAGTCTGTAACGAACAAGTGGAAAGATCTTCTTCTGTCTGAAATGGCACAAGTCCAGCGATCCTTTTTCCTTTTTCTAACGCATGACGAATGGCTGTTGCACTGGCTATTGTTTGATCTGTGATTGTTTTTTCATGATAGCCTGCACTTTTACGCTGGATCGGATGTAACTCCATAGGGTGGATATACTTAGCATTTTCTTTTGCATAACTTAATCCTAAAATATGATTGGGTGAAGAAAAATCAAGCGCAATATCGGGATACAGACTGCGAAAAACTGCAGTCATTTTTTGCGGATAACTATACGTTTGATCAGACAGTTCGTGAAAAGACTCTTCTATCTTATCTTGATTCTGTTGAACAAATCGGCCGAAACTACCATAGTCAAACGAGGTCTCTTCTTCTGTTCCAAAACACAAACTGTCACAGTCCAATGCTTGCAAGATTTTCACTGCACCTTTGGCAAAATAATCAGCTGACTGAACCGCCCATTCGACAGGAAGCTCTACTACTAAATCCACACCATTTTGCAAGGCTTCATTCGCACGATGCCATTTATCGATGATAGCTGGTTCGCCTCGTTGCAAAAAATTCCCGCTCATTACAGCAATGACGACCTCTGCTCCTGTTGTTTTTCGTGCCATTTCAGCATGATAGCGATGTCCATTGTGAAATGGATTGTACTCTACGATAATCCCGCAGCTTTTCATGTCCGTCCTCCTTCATAGTTTATCGATAAAAAAACACTAGAGACAAGTAAGGAAAAGTCAAAAATCAGAAAAAATACCCGAACTATATAAACTATTCTCGCAAACACAATACTTCTGCGAAGAAAAGCTGCACCGCAAGAGCAATGCCTATATCGTTCGGATATATAATTTATGTTGAAGATTTATTCTTTTTCTTGTTAACTCGAGCAGGCAAAATTGCTAGTCTTTGTATGCTACGAAGAACCAGCGCTTTGATTTCTCTGATGCTGCTTCGTCTGTAAAATCAGAAAATGCTTCGACTTTCGAAAACCCACTGTTTTCCAGCATTCTTAAATAGCTTTCCAATGGATAGGTACGCTCTTCATGTAGTTCATCTTCACGGATAAATCGCCCAGATCCTTCTGGTTCCTCAACGAAAAAAGTCAGAAAATGTTCGATGCTGTGTTTCTCACTTCCTGGATAGCTATCCCACAAAAAAGCAAAATTATCCCCTTGATAATGATAGCTATATTCTGGAAAAACCTCGTCTACTTGATAGGTGGAGTGCACGTCAAATAAAAATCGGCCATTTTCTTCTAACGCTTGATAGACTTCATCAAAAACTTGCTGTACCTCTTGTCTATTTTTCATGTAGCACAACGAATCAGAAAAACAAGTAATTGCTTGATATTGACCGATTTCTGATAAATCGAGCATATTGCCTTCTACAAATTGGATTGATGCGTCTTCTTCATATGCTCGCTGGCTTGCGATCATCAACATCTCTTCTGAAAGGTCTAACCCTGTCACTTCATATCCATCTTTTGCAAAGGCAACCGCTAATGCTCCAGTACCGCACGCCAGTTCCAAAATATTTTTTGTGTCTTCTTGCAAATGACGTTTCGAAAAAGCTAACCACTGCTGGTAAAGCATTTCGTCCATCACTTCATCGTAAATGAAAGCAAATGTTTCATAAGCCATGTTAATCCAACCATTCATTAAGATCGACTAACGGCGCATCTGACCATAGTTTTTCCAAATTATAGAAGCTTCGTTCTGGCGCATGGAAAACATGTACGATCAAATCTCCAAGGTCGATCAATACCCATTTTCCGCCTTCTTTTCCTTCAATACGTTTTACTTCATATTTGTTTTCTTCTTCTTTATCAATGATTTCTTCTGTAATTGCGTTGATTTGACGTTCACTATTTGCTGAACAGATCATGAAATAATCTGCTAACAAGGAAACATTTCGAACGTCTAAAGCGATAATGTCTTCTGCCCGTTTTGAATCTGCTGCTTTAACCGCAATTTTTAATTGTTCTTTACTATCTATGATGATTTCCTCCTAATATTGAGTGGCTTATTTTTTTGCTACCCAGTAATTATATGTTTCGATTGTTTTTGGATAAATCTGTTGTTCTTGTGCAAGTAGATGGGATAGCGTATGTTTTGTTTCAAATGCTACTGCTTCATCTAGATCAACCCATGCAATTGTCCGTGCATCTTGCACCCCAGGAAAATCCCGACCTGGTTCAATATAATCTGCTACATAAATGATTTTGTCCAGGAGACTCATTTTAGCAGCGCCAGTCGTATGCACTCGTATCGCGTGAAGAATCTCTGAATCAGTGATTCCTAATTCCCGTTCTACAAATGAAGCACCAACAAGCCCATGCCAGATAGCATTATTATAATTCAATAATTCTGGATCAAAACCGTCTCTTACGATCACCATTTTGAACTCCTCATCTGGTCGTTCTTTCGCATAATCGTGTGTCAATGCAGCGATACTAGCTTTTTCAGGAGAAGCACCGTATTTTTTGGCAAGAGCAACAGCTGTTTCTTCTACTCCAAGCACGTGCTTGAAGCGTTGTTCGCTCATTCTCATCTGTATTTTTTGCATCAGGTTTTCTCTAGAATAAGCAGTATATTCATTACTATAGTCCATCTTCATACAACCCTTCATTTTGGATATAATCAATTACTTTATCTGGAACAAGATAGCGGATAGAACAGCCTTCTTTGATCTTTTGACGTATTTTTGTGGAACTGATGTCGATTTCAGGTACATCTACCCAAATCACAGGATATGGCGTATCTGTTGTGTAACCTGGTCGACGTATGCCCACAAAATTGACCATCGAAGTCAACTCATCGATTTTATACCATTTTGGCAAATATTCTACCATATCCCCGCCGATAATAAAGTAATAATCTGTATCCGGATTGTTTTGTGTCAATTCCTTCATCGTATCATAGGTGTAGCTTTTCCCACCACGAGCTAATTCGCTCGTTTCAATCTGCAAAAAAGGGTTGTCTTCCACCGCTAATTCCAACATGTTGAGTCGGTGTTTTGCATCAATCGTCTCTTTCTCATCAACATGAGGCGGCTGATAAGAAGGCATTAAAAATACGCGGTCAAGACCTAAATTCCGGCCAGCTTGTTCAGCCATCACTAAATGAGCAAGGTGAACGGGATTGAACGTTCCACCTAGGATCCCTACTTGCTTTTTCTTCTCTAAGAATTGAGGCATTTCTTTAGGAAATAGTTGTGAATGAACAAATGTCTTAGCTTGCGTATTCATCATGGTCACTCCTTATATTGCTTTTACTTCATTTGATAACCTTTGATACTTTTCTTTTGTAGAAGGTTTGTATAATACGATCACTCGTCCAATGATTTGGACGATTTCACAGTCGATTTCTTTTTCTAATACTTGAGCTGCTTCTTCTGCAACCTCATCTGTATTTTGAAGTAGAGATACTTTGATCAGTTCTCTTTTTTCTAAAGCTTCTTCAATTTGGACGATCATTGCTGAATTAATTCCACCTTTACCGATTTGAAAAATCGGCTGAAGATGATGCGCTTTGCTACGTAAAAAACGCTTTTGTTTTCCTCTTAAACTCATAATTTTCCTTCTTCCTTAAATCAATGCTTTGCGTTTCAATACATCTACACCCTTTGGCGCCCAGCCCGCAATTACTGCTGGCGCTGTTACAGTGATCCAGCCTAGACCGGCAAAAACGATGTCTGTTTTTTCTTTCACAGAAAACTCAAAACGAACAAGCTCCGGAAATGCCTCGACTTCATCAGGACGAGGAGGCTGTAATAATCCACCTACATGTTTTTGGTAAAATTCGTCTGCTTTTTCCAGTTTCGTTCGATGAATATTTACATCATTTGACACATAAGCAATAAATGAAGCACGATTGCCGCTGATAAAATCAAATCTGGCAAGTCCACCCAAGAAAAGTGTTTGCCCTTCATTCAGCTGATAAACTTTAGGTTTGATTTCTTTTAACGGGGCAATGATCCGCAAATCTTTTTTACCTAAGTAGTGCGCCATTTGATGACGATGGATGATTCCTGGTGTATCAATCAAAAAATGTCCATCATCTAAAGGAATCTCGATTTTATCCAAGGTCGTTCCGGGAAACTGTGAGGTTGTGATCACATCTTGTACTCCCGCTGTATTTTTGATGATTTGATTGATAAGCGTTGATTTCCCTACGTTTGTTACTCCGACGATATAGACATCCCGTCCATCGCGGTATTCTTCAATTTTTTCTAATAGTTCCGTCATCTCATGAG
Source organism: Enterococcus sp. C76 (assembly GCF_040886985.1). Lineage (NCBI taxonomy): Bacteria > Bacillati > Bacillota > Bacilli > Lactobacillales > Enterococcaceae > Enterococcus > Enterococcus sp. C76. The sequence continues at coordinate 34,518 of NZ_JBFOEY010000004.1, forward strand.
ATTTCTTAGCACTAGTTAGTAATACATCTACTGGACGAATCCCTGCTTCGTGAGCACGTTCCTTCATCCATTGTGTTAATTTAGGTTTTTTCAATGATTTCGGTAATATATCCACTTTGTTTCCCACTAAAAGTACTGGATTATCACCGACAAAACGGTGTAGTCCTGGAATCAGTGAACCATTGAAGTCAAAAATATCCACCACATTGACAATCAATGCATCTTTTTGCCCTAATTCATTCAGTAAGCGTAAAAAGTCGTCATCCGTCAATGAGACATCTTGGATCTCATTATAATGGCGTAATCTGAAACAACGCTGACAATAGACTTCCCCGGAAGCTAACCCTTTTTCCAAAGCCGTTTGCGGCGTGTATCCTAATTCACCGGGTTTGCTTGTTTGTATAACGGCACCACAGCCGATACATTGTAATTCTTCTGTCATTCGATTCCACCTCGCCAGCCCATATCAGGGTATTTTGCTAATAGATAGGCCATAATTCTTTTTTCCCAAAAACGATTAAATTGTGTCTTCCAACTATCTGTTGCGATGATGGGTTTTACAAGGATGCTACGTATCCCTGCACGGTTGGCTCCACGTATATCAGTCATGATCTGATCGCCTACCATTACTATCTCATCATCTGCTAAATCCAATTGTTTCTTTGCTATATTGATCCCTCTTGCTAAAGGTTTCATTGCTCGTGCAACATACAAAAGATCAAATTTTTCAATCGCTCGCGCGACACGTTTTGAATTATTGTTTGAAACAACAACAACAGGGATTCCTGCATTTTTCATTTCTAAAATCCAAGTAAGCAACTCTTCTGTTCCATCTGGATTATTCCATGCAATCAACGTATTGTCTAAATCTGTCAATACTGCTTTAATGCCTAGATTCTTTAATTGGGCAGGTGTAATCTGATAGATGGCTTCTACCATCCATGTTGGTTTGTAATTTGAAAACATGTTGTCTCCTCATCTGCAAAAAATGAAGGAGCACATAAAGTACTCCTCAACCCCGTATTATACTGCATATCAGCAAAAAAAACTACCTCTATACTCGTTCCTCTTTCAGAAAAAGCATTTCTTTACAAAATGACCCAAAATAAAGATTGATCACAGAAAAATTTAGAAACAAAAAACAACTAAGCGAGCAAGAATCATTCTTTACTCTTTGCTTAGTTGTTAAACACCTAATATTGTCGGAACCTCTTGTATCGTTTTTCCAATAGTTCATGCTGGTCGAATCGAACAAGTTCCGTTAATTTTTCAATCAACGCTTTTTTCATGATGTGAGCGACTTTTTGCCGTGGCAACTGCTCGCCGTTGAACGTTTCAGGAATCACTCGATCCACGATCCCTAGCTCACGTAGTTCTGGTGCAGTAATTTTCATCAACTCGGCTGCTTCTGCAGCGCGACTGCCGTCTTTCCATAAAATCGAAGCAAACCCTTCTGGGGAAAGCACAGCATAGATCGTTTCTTCTAACATCCAGACTTCATCCGCTAAACCTAGAGCAAGGGCACCGCCACTTCCACCTTCACCAATGATGACGGCGATGATTGGTACTTTTAAATCAGACATTTCGAGCAGATTTTTGGCAATTGCTTCTCCCTCGCCACGCTCTTCTGCTCCTATACCGCAATAGGCACCTGCTGTATTGATCAATGTAATCACCGGTCTATTGAACTTTTCCGCTTGCTTCATCAGTCGTAAAGCTTTGCGATAGCCTTCAGGATGAGGAGAACCAAAATTTCTGCGGATATTTTCCTGCAGATCCCTTCCTTTTTGAATACCTATCACTGTTACCGGTTTGCCATCTAATCGAGCGATGCCACCAACAATCGCTTCGTCATCTGCAAATAAACGGTCACCATGGCATTCCTCGAAAGAATCGAAGATCTCTTCAAAAAAGTCCAAGCTAGTCCATCGTTCTTTAGCTCTTGCTAACTGAACGACATCATGTGCTGTTTTATCCACGATCTATCCATCCTTTCTGTGTATGCAATTCAAGAAGCGTATGGATTTTCTGCTTCAATTCCATGCGGGGAACAATCTGATCGACGAAACCATGAGACAATAAGAATTCGGCCTTTTGGAAATCTTCTGGAAGTTCCTGCTTGATCGTCTGTTCGATGACACGTCTTCCAGCAAAACCAATCAAGCTTTGGGGTTCTGCTAAAATGATATCACCTTCCATTGCAAAACTGGCAGTTACTCCTCCGGTCGTCGGGTCTGTCAAAACAGTTAGATAAAAAAGGCCTTCATTACTGTGCCGTTTGACAGCAGCAGAGATTTTCGCCATCTGCATCAGAGAAAAGATGCCTTCTTGCATCCGAGCGCCTCCTGAAGCCGTGAACAAAACGACTGGGAGTTTTTCCTTTGTTGCTCGTTCGAATAACCTAGTGATTTTTTCTCCAACAATCGTGCCCATACTTCCCATGATAAAATTGGGATCCATCACTCCAATAATGAAGGGGATTCCCTGAATGGTTGCTTTACCAGTGAGGACTGCTTCATGGAGCCCCGTTTTATCTTGCATTTTTTTTATTTTTTCCGTATATTCAGGAAATGCTAGCGGATCTTCGGTTACAAGATCCGTATCCCATTCTTCAAAACTTTTTTCATCAATGATCAAAGCTAGACGCTGCCATGCACCGATTCGAAAAGCGTATCCGCAATGGGGGCATACTTTTTCTTCACCGATGTCTTTCGTATAAAGGATATGTTTGCAATTTGGACACTTCGCCCACATGTTATCGGGAACAGATGGCGAGTTAGCAGGTTTGCTCTCTCTATTAGGATTGATCCGAATATATTTCTTTTTCTTAAACAGAGCCATCTATGCGCCTCCTATCTCCGTTTCTGGTGTCCAATTCGGTAAAAATTCTTCTTGTAAAAATGCTGTGCTGTAATCACCTGCTATTACTGCTGGATGACTAATCAAATCCATCTGAAATTCTGCGTTCGTAATGACCCCTTCTGTGATAAATTCACTTAAGGCTCGCTGCATCTTCATCAATGCTTCAAAACGTGTATTTCCATGGACAATAATTTTCGCAATCATTGAATCATAATATGGCGGGATCGTATAGCCTGGGTAAACCGCACTGTCTACCCGCAACCCCATCCCACCTGCTGGAAGTAGCAAGTTTTGGATTTTCCCTGGTGAAGGAGCAAAATGAAAAGCGGGATTTTCTGCATTGATTCGGCACTCGATGGCGTGTCCTTGGAATACTACTTCTTCTTGACGCACATTCAAAGGTTCGCCGGCTGCTATCTCCACCTGTTTTTTTACTAAATCGATCCCTGTGACCATTTCTGTGACGGGATGTTCCACTTGGATTCGAGTATTCATCTCCATGAAATAAAAATCGCCTGCTTCATCCATCAGAAACTCGATCGTTCCGGCATTTTCATAATTGACTGCTTTAGCTGCTCGAACAGCAGCGTCTCCTAGTGCTTCTCTTTTTGATTGTGAGATCACTACAGAAGGAGATTCTTCCAGTACTTTTTGATTGTTACGTTGCAAAGAACAATCTCGTTCACCTAAATGAATGACATTGCCAAAATGATCACCTAAAATCTGAACTTCTATATGACGAGCAGGATAAATGATTTTTTCCAAATACATATCATCATTTCCAAATGCCGCTGCTGCTTCTTGCTGAGCTGAAGAAAAATGCTGTGGAAGTTCTTCTTTTGATTGAACTTTTCGAATGCCTTTCCCGCCACCGCCTGCAGCTGCTTTCAGCATCACTGGATAACCGATCCTGTCTGCTATTTCCAATGCTTCTTCTACAGTAGATAATACACCAGTACTTCCTGGGATGACCGGGACATTTGCTTCTTGCATCAATTGACGCGCATTGATTTTATTCCCCATTGCATCAATTGTTGCGCTTTTAGGACCAATAAATGTGATATTGCACTCTTCACACATGGAGGCAAACCGGCTATTTTCAGATAAAAATCCAAAACCTGGATGAATTGCTTCAGCTTTTGTTACGATTGCAGCGCTCAGTACTTCTTGAACATTCAGATATGAATCAACCGCTTTTGCCGGACCAATACAGATTGCTTCATCTGCTAGCTGTGTATGAAGTGCTTCGGCATCTGCCTCTGAATATATCGCTACGGTTTGGATCCCTAATTCGCGGCATGCACGAATGATACGCACAGCGATTTCGCCACGGTTAGCTATCAAGACTTTAGAAAACATATTTCACCTATCCAATCATAAAGGTTAATTCCGCTTCGGCTACTTTTTTACCGTCAACCTTAGCGATTCCTTTGCCTATTCCGGCTGAGGCTTTCACTTTCAATATCTCAACTTCAAGATATAAGGTATCGCCCGGTGTAACTTTCTTACGGAATTTTGCTTTGTCTAATCCGCCGAAGTAAGCCGTTTTACCCTTGAACTGTTCAAGAGAAAGTAATGCGACTGCTCCTGCTTGCGCCATTGCTTCAACAATCAGTACCCCTGGCATAACAGGCTCTTCTGGAAAATGTCCTTGAAAAAAGGGCTCGTTGATCGTTACATTTTTCTTAGCAATGATCCGTTCTCCTTCAACCATCTCTTCCACTCGATCAATCAAAAGCATTGGATAACGATGCGGAATAATTTCTTTGATTTCTTGTATGTTCATTTATTTCCCTCTTTCCTGCTTTGCTTATTTTGGCTGGATCCTAAAGAGTGGCTGCCCATATTCAACAACTGACTCGTTTTCTACAAGGATTTCTGTGATTACTCCGTCGGCCTCACTAGTTATCTCATTCATTAGTTTCATCGCTTCAATAATGCAGATAACTTCTCCTTTGGCAACTTGATCACCTTCTTTTTTGAAAGCTGGTTTGTCTGGTGCCGGTTGCAGATAAACGATTCCCACGATTGGCGAAACAACCTCGATTCCATCAAATACTACCGATTCTTTTTCCTTCGTTGGTTCTGGAACAGTTGTTGCTTGCTCAGGCATGGCGTTAACTGGCTCCGAAACTGGCAACGTTTCGTTTGTTTGAACCATATTCATGCCTCGACTTGTTTTATTTTTATTCATGTACAATTCAAATTGACCTTCACGCAAGTCAAATTCCGTTAGCGAAGATTGATCAAATTGACTAACTAATTCTCTAATTTCATTGATATCCAAAATTATTCCTCCCAGCGTTTCATACAAAGAACCGCATTATGTCCGCCAAACCCTAATGAATTGCTCATTGCATAAGTAAAGCTTGCAGGTTTGCTTTCGTTTTTGACAACTGTCAAATCAATCTCAGGATCTTGTTTTTCTACATTGATCGTAGGTGGGATAAATTGATGTTCCAATGCCATCAGAGTGGCTAATGCTTCGATCCCGCCGGCTGCTCCCAATAAATGTCCAGTCATTGATTTCGTACTGCTGACATAAGTATCTCTGAAATTTTCACCTAGTGCGAGTTGGATTGCTTTTGCTTCTGCCTGGTCATTAGCTGGCGTACTCGTTCCGTGCGCATTGATATATCCAACTTGCTCCGGCTGTATACCAGCTTCTTCCATCGCAAGCTTCATTGCTTTAGACGCACCAGAACCATCTGGAGTAGGGGCTGTCATATGGTAAGCATCACAATTTGAACCGTATCCAACGATTTCTCCATAGATTTTGGCACCGCGAGCTTGTGCATGCTCTAAAGATTCAAGAACTAGAACACCTGCTCCTTCCCCCATCACAAAACCATTTCGATTTTCATCAAACGGGATCGAACCACGATTAGGATCAGTTGATTCCGAAAGTGCAGTTAAAGCTGCAAATCCAGCAATCCCCATCTCACAAATCGTTGCTTCTGTTCCTCCAGCAAGAATGACATCTGAATAACCATGTTTGATGTTACGGAATGCTTCACCGATTGAATTCGTTCCGCTAGCACAAGCTGTTACGATAGCTGTACAGATACCTTTTGCGCCTACTCGTAAAGCAATATTTCCAGCTGCCATGTTGGCAATCGCCATTGGCACGAACATTGGAGAAACTCGTTTTGCGCCTTTTTCATGCAGACGGATAACTTGATTTTCGATTGTCGGAAGACCACCGATTCCTGATCCGATGATGACACCAAACCGGTCTTGATTCATTTTTTCTTTATCTAAACCGCTTATCTCCATTGCTTCTAAAGCAGCGTAGATCCCATAGATCGAAAACATATCCATTCGTTTGCTATCTTTTTTAATAAAATATTTATCGTAAGGGAAATCTTTGACTTCACCCGCTAAGGTAATCCCTGTTTCTGAAGCATCAAATTTAGTGATTGGTGCGATGCCATTCGTACCCTCTTTTAAGCTATTCAAAAAGCTGTCTGCGTCATTTCCAATAGGTGAAGTGACTCCATAGCCAGTAATTACCACTCGATTCATTTATTTGCTCTCCTTTTCTTATCCGTGCATGACCAATCCGCCATCGACATTGATGACTTGGCCGGTAATATATGGATTTTGTGCTAAGAAAACTGCTGTTTGTGCAACATCTTCTACTTGTCCGAAACGTTGCATTGGAATTTGCTTTTCCGCTTGCTCCTTGACTTTATCTGCTAAAACTTCCGTCATATCAGTTGTGATGAATCCTGGTGCAATGGCGTTGCATGTGATACCTCTAGTCGCAGCTTCTCGTGCAACCGATTTTGTCAATCCTACGACACCAGCTTTGCTAGCTGCATAATTTGCTTGTCCGATATTTCCAATCAATCCAGATACACTAGAGAGATTGATGATGGCCCCTTCTCGCTGCTTCATCATTTTTTTCAAAACGTGCTGTGTCATATTGAAGGTACCGATCAAATTGATATCCAGACATTTTTTGAAATCTTCTGCATCCATCCGCATCACAAGTTTGTCATTTGTGATTCCGGCATTGTTTACTAAGATATGGATCGATCCAAGCTTTTCTTCTGCTTCTTTGATCATTTGTCCTGCTTTCTCATAATCAGAGATATCGCCGGAAACTCCTACGCATTTTACACCGAATGCTTCAATTTCTTCTATCTTTTCTTTTGGAATCTCTCCGCGCCCATTCAAAATAATATTTGCTCCAGCTTTTGCAAAAGCTAAGGCCATCGCTTTGCCAATTCCTCTTGTGCTACCTGTGATAAATACATTTTTCCCTTTTACATCCATAACCTTCCTCCTTATAATTTTGCTATTGTTTCATCAAATGTCTGCTTATTCTCAACACGCAGAACTGGTATCGTTTTATCAATTTTTTTCATAAATCCGCTTAATACTTTTCCGGGACCGACTTCAATGACTTGCTCGATACCGATTGTTTTTAATTTATGGATACTCTCGTAGAAACGAACAGGTTGCATGACTTGCTGTTCAAGTAGTCCCGCTATCGTCTCTTTCTTCATTATTTCCGTTGTTGTGTTGCTGATGACTGGAAAAGAAGGGTCAGAAAATTGAATATGACTTAGATCCTTCGCCAGTTTTTTTGATGCTGGTGCTAAAATAGCTGTATGGAAAGGTCCACTGACATTTAGTGGGATCATCCTTTTGATTCCTTTTTCTTTTAAGAGCAAAACAGCTTCATCTACGGCTTTTTCTTCGCCACCGATCACGATCTGCTGAGGTGTATTGTAATTAGCAGGAGACACGATGCCGTACTTGCTTGCTTCATGACAGCTTTCCTCAATCGTCTCAATCGGTGCATTCATTACTGCGACCATTTTTCCGCTTCCAGCTGGGGCAGCTTCCGTCATATAAGCGCCTCTCTTCGCTACTAGTGCAACGGCTTCAGTGAAGGATAACGCATCACTGGCTACTAATGCCGAATATTCTCCTAAACTCAGTCCTAAAGCTGCATCTGGGACGATTCCATGCTCCTTCAATAAGCGATAATACGCAATGCTGACTGTTAGAATAGCTGGCTGTGTATATTGTGTCTGATCCAAACGTTCATTTTCTGAAAAGCAGAGGTCGGCCATATCGTAGCCGAGAATCTCACTTGCTTCATCAAATGTCTGCTTTACAACGGCTTCTTCATATAAATCTTTTCCCATACCTTGATATTGTGCACCTTGGCCACTAAATAAGAATGCTGTTTTCATGTTTTTCTCCAATATATCCAGAATATATGTTTGATTCTTCTTATTCAAAAAGGCCGAGACATCCCTATTTCAGGAAATGTCCCAGCCCCCAACCTAATTTTAATGATTATGCAGTTTGTTTTTCTACGTAAGTCACTAAATCTTGAACCGTTTTGATTCCGTCTTCTGTTTCGATTTTTACATCAAATTCATCTTCAATTTCATTGATGATTTGGAATAAATCCAAGCTGTCAGCTTCTAAGTCTTCTTGGATGTCAGTAGTCAATTTGATTTCTTCAGTTTCTTTTCCTAATTCTTCTGCAATGATTTCTTGAATTTTTTCGAATACCATAATAATATATTCCTCCGATATTGTTTGCTTTTTTATTTTTATAATTTAACAGTTTACAGCTCCATGAGGATACTTCCCCACGTTAAACCTCCGCCATAGCCTGTAAATATTACTTTCTGTTGTTTTCCCAAGGTGATCTTTCCGCTAGAAACTGCTTCATCCAATAAAATAGGGATACTTGCAGCAGAGGTATTCCCGTACTTATCCATATTGGTCAGGAATTTTTCTTGCGGCATCTTTACTTTTCGGGCGATTTTCTCAATGATCCTGAGATTTGCCTGATGCAAAAGCAGATAATCAACTGGCGTGTCTTTCATGACTTCTTGGATATTGTTTGCAACATCTCGAACGGCGAAATCAAAAATATCTCTGCCGGTCATTCGCAAATAATACGAACCTTCTGAATCTTCTGAATAGAACGGGTTTTTATTTTGCTGGTAGCCAGCAGTCAGTGAGGTACTTCTGGTACCATCAGTTGCTAATTTTTCTTTCAGCAATTTTTTTTGTGGGTTTGCTTCTAAGAGAACCCCGCCTGCTCCATCACCAAATAATACAGCAGTCGTGCGATCAGACCAATCGATTAGCTTAGACAGTGTTTCACCACCAATTACCAATCCTTTAGTTGAGCCGCAGCGGATCATTTTTTCAGCCATGCTTAACGCATAAACAAATCCTGAGCATGCCGCGCTGATATCGAAAGCAATAGCATTAGCTGCTCCCAATTTTCCTTGTACTTGTGCTGCTACAGATGGTGTCGTGTAATCGGGCGACATTGTTGCTACTAAGATAAAATCCAAATCTTTAGGGTTCAGCTTTTTTTGTTGCATCAATTTTTCCGCCACTAAGATGCATAAATCAGATGTCTCCTGATTTGTTACACATCTTCGTTCACGAATACCCGTCCTTGATGAAATCCATTCATCCGAGGTATCCATCATCTTGGAAAGATCATTATTCGTAATGATCTTTTCAGGAAGGACGCTGGCTGTTGCAGTAATCATTCCAAATTGTTCCATTAAATATCCTCACTTATAGTCTTGCAAGAAGTCATGCAAGTTTTTCAGTGCATCCAGCAAGGCATGCTGTTCTTCCGTAGCCATTCCTTCTAAGATGTTCTTGACCATTTCACGATGAAAATGCTGATGGACCCGAAACAGTAACTTTCCTTTTTTCGTTAGTCCCAACTTTACAACACGACGGTCATCTTCACTGCGGATACGTTCGACATAGCCTTTTTTTACTAACTTGTTAATAGCAGTGGTCAAGGTCCCAACAGTAATTGATAGTTCTTTGGCTACTTCTGAAGTTGTTTTTTTCTTGTACATCCCGATTGCCTCGATCGTGTGCATCTCTGTGATTGACAGATCTTTGAATTGAGATTTTTTCAACTCAGACTCTTCGATTGTCAAAATATCATTGAAGACACTAACAAGATAATCATTTACTGTTTTTAAATCTGGTTCCATGTTCCACCGTCCACTAATTAGTTTGATTATCAAATCTTTTGATGTTCAAACTATATCTTAACTTTTTTCAAAATGCAACCGTAAAAGTTCATTTTTTTGCTATATGAGTTTATTTTAAGATTTTACTCATTTAAAAAAACTGATAAATCAGCATTTTTTATTTACTTTATTAGAAAAACTATTATACTGACATATTTTGATTATCAAAGTATTTCTTGTTGATAGAATGATCCAATTTCCTAAAACTTGTCCATTATTTCAAAATTTGTTATAGTCTTTTTATTCAAAGCGTGAAAGGAGACCCTATGTTAAAAGAAAAAATAAAAAATCTCCCCATGCTGCCGGGTGTCTATCTTATGAAAAACCAAGAAGGGATGGTCATCTATGTTGGTAAAGCAAAACGGCTCAAAAATAGAGTAAGCAGCTATTTTCATCAGAATAAACAGCATTCAAAAAAAGTATTACGTATGATTCATCATATAACAGATTTTGATTTCGTCGTAGTAGATACAGAATTAGATGCTTTGTTGCTTGAGTGTCAACTGATCCAACATTACCGTCCTTTTTATAACCGACAAATGAATTATTTCAGTAACTACAATTATGTACATATTTCCAATAAGGGATTTGTATTAACAGATACTCCTACGGCTCGAACATACGGGCCTTTTCGTCTCTATAAAAAAATGCCGTCTATTTTGCGTATAATGGAAGAAACGTATCAAATGCCTTGGTTGTCTGAAATCAGCTTATTAGCTTTGCGAGTCCAGCTTCCAGACTTACAGGAAATGACTTTTGAACAGAAAAAGAAGGAGATCCAAGGACTGTTTCAGGGTCGCAATAAAAAACTGCTGACTTACTTGAAAAAGAGACAACAACATTTCATCTATCAGCTGAATTTCGAAAAAGCTGGCATGCTTCAAAAAGATATCGAATTAGTTACTTATTTCATCAGACGGATCCAAGAACAAAAGCAGTTTTTAAGAACACCATCCCTCACATTCAGCATGCCACTGGCAGCGGATGAAAGTCAGAAAAAGCACTACCTTATTTGTTACGGACAGCTTGCAGAAACAATGATTGCTTCTGGGGACAATCCACCTGACTTTTATTATGAAAAAAAAGAAGCTCATTTATCTTTGAAACGCCAATTATCAAAAGAAGAAATCGATCCTGTACAAATTTTGATTAGTTACCGCAAAAAATTAGAAAAGGAACAGATCGAAATGGAACAATTAAACAAAAAAGAAGCTGAAAAGCAACTAAATTAGCTGCTTCTCGGCTTCTTTTAGGCATCTTCAACTTCAAATGTCAATTATCCTAAAATTTATTGGATTAAGTCATAGATTTCCATCGCTACGATATCGATATTATCGAATTCGTATTGCTGATGAGTATCTGTTTCAGTTAATTCAAACGTATCGGTCGCTTTATCATAAGTTACTGTACACTTTTCTACGCCTTCTTTTTCAAAACGGCGAACTTGCAGTTCATTATCTGCTGACTCGACCATAGCCTCCAGTCGTTTTATGATTGCGACTAATTGTGAATGTGTCATCGGAGGTCCTCCTTTTCTTATTTCTGTTATATTGTATCAAAAGCATAGCCTACTTGCATTGATTTTCTCTAAAAAAACTCGTTTTTTATGATTTTTTTTCTGGTATTTTCCCTTCAGGCCACCAAAGTTTGATCAACGCTTGTGTTCCGTCATTCTCAAAACCTTTATCTGCCAACTCTTCATATAGTTTCAATGCTTGGATGGTTGCTGGCAATACAAGGTTCATTTTTTCTGCTTCTTCTAATGCAATCTTTAAATCTTTGATAAAATGTTTGACAAAAAAACCAGGCGTGTAGTCTTCTTTCAAGATACGTGGGGAATAATTACTTAAAGACCAGTTAGCTGCACTTCCTCCCGAAAGTGTCTCAATCACTTTTTCTAAATCGAGACCGTTTTTTTGTGCATAGACAAGCATTTCCGTCATTCCTGTCATCGTGCCTGCGATCATGATTTGATTGGCCATTTTCGTATGCTGACCTTTCCCAGCAGAGCCATGCAATGTAAATGTCGTACCAAATTCCTTGAATAAAGGAAGTACTTGATCATAGACCGATTCTTCTCCACCTACCATGATTGTCAGTGTGCCATTCTTTGCTCCTAAGTCACCGCCTGACACCGGTGCATCTAACGCATCTGCACCTTTTTCTTTTGCTGTTTTTGCAATTTTTTCTGCCAGAGTTGGTGTACTTGTAGTCAAATCAACTAAAATACGTCCTGAGACATCTGCAGAAAAAATCCCCGATTCTCCATAGTAGATTTCTTCTACATCTTTAGGATAACCTACCATTGTGAACAGAATATTGCTTTGTTCTGCTACAGCCTTTGGTGTATCCGCCCAGACAGCTCCTTCTGTTACTAAAGGATCAGCTTTTGCTTTTGTCCGATTATAAACAGCGACTTCGTGACCTGCTTCTAGTAGATGGCGTACAACAGCACTTCCCATAACGCCTGTTCCGATAAAACCTAGTTTCATTCTTTCGACCTCCTAAAAATCAAAAATCCTTGCTTCTATGCTAGTATACGCTAGAAACAAGGATTTTTTTATAAAAAATGTTTGAATTTTATCTTTTAAATGAATTTAATTTGATTTTGATTCGTTCAATCGAATCTTCTTCTTCTTTTCTTCGCATCTCTTCTTCATGGTAAACAACCATATCTTGATAAAATTCGATCATGGCTTCGCCGAAATGAGTAGACGAAATGTCATAAAGTTTGGCTTCTAAAACCTTCGAATCTCTAGGGACTTCACTGGAAATATAATCAATAAGTGCGGGTGCAAAGTCTTCATCGGTTTCAAAAGTTTTCCCTAATGAAGGATGATCGAACAATCGGTTCAAATAAGCATTTCCTTCTACGACACAAGGCGTGCCGGCTGCCATCGCTTCGGTATAAGTAAGCCCTTGTGTCTCTGAAGTAGAAGCACTGACAAAATAATCTGCCGCTTTATAATAAAGGGCTACATCATTATTGTTCACTTCTCCTGTGAACTGCACAAATTCTTCTAACTGCAGTTCGGAAATCAATTCCTCTAACTCTTCTACATAAGGACCTTTTCCTACAATAACTAATCTGGCATTAGGGTAAGCCGAGATAACCTGAGGAAATCCGTTAACCAATGCTTGGATATTTTTCTCATAAGAAATCCTGCTTAAAGAAAGAATCATCAGATGATTTTCCTGAAGTCCTAACGACTCCCTTAATTTGTTGATATCCTCCTGAGTGATATCAGAACGTTTGAACTTCTCAATGTCGATACCAGTAGGAATCACACGAAGCGGTGCTACTACACCATAGCTACGTAATGTATCAATAACACGTTCACTTGGACAGACTACACCTGTCGTATGATTGGCAAATAATCTGGATAAATATTTTACATGGGATTGCCTGATTACTTTTCCTTTACCGATATAATGAAGGTAATCTTCATACATCGTATGGTAAGTATGGATCAGGGGTATTTTCAACTTCTTAGCTACCATCTTCCCGAGTATTCCTGCTCCGAATTCTGTATGGGTATGGATCAGATCTAATTCTAGTTCTTTGGCAACCAAATAAGCATACCACATGCCTCTAACAACAACTCTTCGATCCTTGAAAGAAATAAACGGTACACTTGGCATTCGAATCACATCTTTTTCCAACTTGTCCGCATTAGGATCGGTTGTCGTAAAGATATAGACTTCATGCCCATGTTTTTCTAATTCTTGTTTTAATGTTTTGATCGATGTAGCCACTCCGCTGACTTGCGGAAAGTAGGTATCGGTAAAAAAGCCGATTTTCATGTTTTTCGCCTCCAAACTAGTCCTTTGTCTGATGTACTTTTTTTAATTTGCTAGAGACTTTTTCATTCAGCACACTTTCATATACGTTTTTTAGTTCTTCACCGATTTTATTGATACTTCGTTCTTTTGCTGTTTGATAACCGGCTTGTGTCAAACTCGGTAGCTCTTCATTGGTAATCTGTTGAATCAGTTGGATAAACGCTTCGTTTGTCTTCCCCATATAGCAGTTCTTGCTATCTTCTAACCAGCCATTATACACTGGAATATCTCGAACAAGTACATTTTGCTTGCTTGCTAAAGCTTCTAAAACAACAATTCCTTCCGTCTCTTCATAAGAAGGAAAAAAGAATAGATCTGCACCAGAATATGCTCCTTCGATGATTTCCCCTCGTATATATCCAGGAAACAGAACATTCTCAGGATGGTCTTCTTTTACAATTTTCCGGATGTTTCGAGGAATCGAGTACATCGGAACATGACCAAACCAAATGAATGTATAGTCGGGCATCTTCTTAGCAATTTCTACGAAATCAATGATTCCTTTACGTTCGAAAAACAAACCGACACAAATGATTACTTTTTGATCCGGAGATAGTTTGAAATACTCTCTGAACTTTTGTTCTTTCATTGGATCAGGGCGATATTTCTCTAGGTCGATCCCATTGGAAATAGCTTGAATCGGTACACGGATACCATAGCTTTCCAACAACTGTTTTGAATAAGGTGTTGGCGTGATCAAATAGTCCGCTTTTTGGTACAATCCCACCAAATATTTTTTTACAATAGGAGAAAGCTGGTTCGATCCGATAAAGGAATTTCGGAAGTCTTCCTCTGTTGAATGCGCATGATAGACAACTTTTTTACCTTCTCTTCTGGCTTTATTGACCATATTATGACTATTGATTCCGTATGTATTGATGTGCAGGATGTCATAATCATCTTTGTCGTCTAGTGTATAAGAGATACCGACTTCCGTCAGAGCACGTTTTTGATGATCAAGCGCACGCCCGATGCCAGATTTTGCAAGCATCTTTTCACTTTCAAAATATAATAATACCTTCACCTTACGTCCCCCTTCATTTATATAGTATAACATAGCCTCCAAACTGTCACTCAAACTTAAGCCCTATTTTTGTCTAATCTTGCTGACAAAAACGTTTTCTTAAAAAAGAACAGAAAACAAAAAAGCTGGCGTAGCTCTTTTACAAGCTACACCAGTTTTTGATACGTTGTTTATTTTACATATTCATGAACAAGTTCAACGACTTCTTCCATCGTATCGCATTCTTTCAATGCACGATCAGCAAGTTCAGCCATTTTCGCTGTGTCCAAGCGTTTCATTAAACTGCGTGTTTTAAGAATAGATGTCGCGCTCATTGAGAACTCATCTAGACCCATACCTACTAGCAACGGAACAGCGGTTTGATCTCCAGCCATTTCTCCACACATACCTGCCCATTTTCCTTCAGCGTGTGCTGCATCAATTACATTTTTGATTAAACGTAAGATTGATGGGTTATATGGTTGGTACAAGTAAGAAACGCGTTCATTCATACGGTCTGCTGCCATTGTGTATTGAATCAAATCGTTCGTACCTACGGAGAAGAAATCCACTTCTTTTGCAAACTTGTCTGCTAAGACTGCTGCTGCTGGAATCTCAATCATGATGCCGACTTGGATTGTATCAGATACTTCCTTGCCTTCACTGATCAATTTTTGTTTTTCTTCTTCAAAGATCGCTTTTGCTGCGCGGAATTCTTTGAGCGTAGCTACCATAGGGAACATGATACGTAAGTTACCATGAACAGATGCACGAAGTAATGCACGCATTTGTGTGCGGAACATTTCGTCACCTTGTTCAGATAAACTGATACGTAATGCACGATATCCTAAGAATGGATTCATTTCATGAGGTAATTGCAGATATGGTAGTTCTTTATCCCCGCCGATGTCCATTGTACGAACAACAACTGGTTTTCCTTCCATACCTTCTAATACAGCTTTGTAAGCTTCGTATTGGTCATCTTCTGTTGGGAAGTCCGGAGAATCCATATATAGAAATTCAGTACGGTACAGACCAACTGCTTCTCCACCATTGTTATGAACACCAACTAGATCTTTTGGTGTTCCGATGTTTGCAGCTAATTCAAAATGCTTGCCGTCAGCTGTGACAGTTTCTGCATTTTTTAGTTTTTCCCATTCTGCTTTTTGTGCTGCGTAATCCGCACCTGCTTTTTCAAATTCAGCTTTTTGTTCCTCTGTAGGATCGATGATCACATCGCCTTCGATCCCGTTAACAGCCAACATATCGCCTTCTTTGACTTTAGCAGTGATTTCTTTTGTCCCAACGATCGCTGGGATTTCTAAAGAACGTGCCATGATAGCAGAATGTGAAGTACGTCCACCAATATCTGTTACAAACGCTTTTACAAAATTGCGATCTAATTGTGCTGTATCACTTGGAGTCAAGTCATGTGCAACAACGACCACTTCTTCGTTGATCATTGATGGATTTGGTAAAGTAACGCCTAATAAGTGCGCTAAAATACGTTTAGCAACGTCACGAATATCTGCAGCACGCTCTTGCATGTAAGCATTGTCTTCCATTGCTTCGAACATACCGATATACATATCCGTTACTTCTTTTAGCGCTGATTCAGCATTTACGCTGTTGTCTTTAATGTTTTGCTTGATTTGACCTACCATTTCTGGATCTGAAAGAACCATCAAATGGGCATCAAATACTTGCGCTTCTGCTTCACCTAAGCTTTGCGCTGCTTTTTCACGAATTTGCTGCAATTCTTCAGTAGATTTAGCTAATGCAGCATCCAAACGAGCTTCTTCAGCCGCAGTATCTTCTACTGTTGCCTTACTGAATGTTAAATCCGGTTGAACTAGCAGGTAAGCTTTTGCAACGGCTACACCGTCACTAGCGGCAATCCCTTTTAGCATTTCAACCATTATTCAGATAAGCCTTCTTTCTTCATTGTTTCAACGATTGCTGCCATTGCGTCAGCTTCGTCAGCACCTTCTGCAGTGATAGTAACATCAGAACCTTGACCTACACCTAAAGACATAACGCCCATGATTGATTTCAAGTTTACTGATTTACCTTTATACTCTAAGTTTACATCAGAGTTAAATTTGCTTGCTGTTTGTACTAATAATGTAGCTGGACGTGCGTGGATCCCAGTTTCTGCTACTACGTGAAATTCTTTCTTTTCCATATTAATCGGTCTCCTTTAAGTGAGTGTTGTTTTTATGTGAGGGTTTTCTTTTTTAGTAATTCAGAGAATCCTAACAAGTGTCACCCTTTCATCTGTAAAGATTAACATTTTTTTTCGTTAGATACAACAGTTTTCATTCAATTTCAGATAAAAGTATTCAAATTATTCCGGATTCTTTTTCATCCTTTTCTTCACATTTTATAACAAACGTGTTTATTTTCTTTTTCTTGTCGCTCTCTCTTCTCCTGACGTTCATCATTCTTTCCTTTGACCTTCTTTGTTTTTATATGAAACGAATTACTTGCTTCCCTTTCGATTTTTAGTATAATAAGAATCAAAGGTCAGGAATGGTCAACAGACATTTTACCTTTACTACCTCATAAATCCCTAAAAAATAGGGGTTATTCTTTTACCTCATGAAAAACGAGATGTAAAATATGGATGTACCCATTTTTGTGAAAGGACGTGAATGATTCATGCTTTGTCAAAACTGCGGCAAGAATGAGGCAACGATTCACTTGTATGCCACTGTCAATGGTCAGCGGACACAACTTGATTATTGTCAGAGCTGTTATCAAAAAATCAAAAATCAGCAAAATGGAGGTCTAACTAGTATGGCCCAAAACGACCCATTTGGATTTGGCAGTTTGGACGATCTTTTCCGTTCCATGTCTCGCCAAATGCAACAGCAAGGAAACTATGAGCAAACACCGCCAACACAATTTGGTGGAAACAACAACTTCAATGGTGGACAACCACCTCAAGGAAATACGGAAGGTTTACTAGGAGAATACGGAATCAACATCACTGAACAAGCTCGACAAGGGGATATCGACCCTGTGATCGGTCGTGATGATGAAATCAAACGTGTCATCGAAATTTTAAATCGCCGAACTAAGAACAACCCTGTCTTGATTGGTGAACCTGGTGTTGGTAAAACAGCAGTTGTTGAAGGGTTAGCACAAAAAATCGTAGATGGCGATGTCCCACAAAAATTAATGGACAAAGAAGTCATTCGTTTAGATGTCGTATCCTTAGTCCAAGGTACTGGTATACGAGGTCAATTTGAAGAACGTATGCAAAAATTGATTGAAGAAATTCGTCAAGCAGAAAATGTGATCCTATTTATAGATGAAGTGCATGAAATCGTCGGCGCTGGTTCCGCAGGCGACGGAAACATGGATGCTGGTAATATTTTAAAACCTGCTTTAGCTCGAGGAGAATTGCAGATGGTTGGTGCTACTACCTTAAACGAGTACCGCATCATCGAAAAAGATGCTGCCTTAGAGCGTCGTATGCAACCGGTACGAGTAGATGAACCAACTGTCGAAGAAACGATCAGTATCTTGAAAGGACTGCAAAAACGTTATGAAGACTATCATCATGTAAAATATACTGATGAAGCCATCGAAGCAGCCGCAACTTTATCCAATCGTTACGTCCAAGATCGCTTCTTGCCGGATAAAGCCATCGATTTGCTAGATGAAACAGGTTCTAAGAAAAATTTAACGATCCAAATCGTTGATCCTAAAACGATCGAGAAAAAACTGCAAGAAGCGGAAGAACAAAAAGTTCTTGCTTCTCGAGAAGAAGATTTCGAAAAAGCGGCTTATTACCGTGACCAGATCAACAAACTTCAAAAAATGAAAGAACGCCAGCTCACTGAAGAAGAAACACCTGTCATCACCGAAAAAGATATGGAAAAAATCGTTGAACAACGAACAGGTATTCCGGTGGGTGAATTAAAAGAAAAAGAACAGACACAATTGAAAAACTTAGCAGATGACTTGAAGGCTCATGTCATTGGTCAAGATAACGCTGTAGACCGTGTAGCGAAAGCAATTCGCCGAAACCGTGTTGGATTGAACAAACAGAATCGTCCAATTGGCTCCTTCTTATTTGTCGGACCAACCGGTGTAGGTAAAACAGAACTTGCCAAACAGCTTGCCTATGAATTATTCGGTTCACAAGATTCAATGATTCGTTTCGATATGTCTGAATACATGGAAAAACACAGTGTCTCTAAATTGATTGGTTCTCCTCCAGGTTATGTTGGATACGAAGAAGCTGGTCAATTAACAGAAAAAGTTCGGAGAAATCCTTACAGTCTTGTCTTATTAGATGAAGTTGAAAAAGCTCATCCAGATGTTTTGCACATGTTCTTGCAAATCTTAGATGATGGCCGATTGACGGACGCACAAGGAAGAACCGTCAGCTTTAAAGATACGATCATCATTATGACAAGTAATGCCGGTACTGGTAAAGTAGAAGCAAATGTTGGCTTTGGTGCGGCACGTGAAGGTGTTACTCGTTCGGTATTAAATCAATTGAATAATTACTTTACACCAGAGTTTCTAAATCGTTTTGACGGAATCATCGAATTCAGTGCTTTGTCAAAAGAAAACTTGATGACCATCGTTACACTGATGCTAGACGATGTCAATCAAATGCTGACAGCACAGCAACTTCATATCGAAGTTCCTACGAATGTCAAAGAAAAATTAGTTGACTTAGGTTATGATCCATCCATGGGTGCTCGTCCCCTTCGACGAACAATCCAAGAACAAATCGAAGATGGCATCGCTGAATTTTACCTTGACCACCCTTCTATTCACGAGCTGAAAGCAAAATTGGATAAGGATGGAAAAATCATCGTGACTTCTAAACCAGAACGTTTAGCAAAAGAATCAACCGAAGAAACGGCTGAGTAAACCTAGTATGTATATAGAGGCTGGGACAGAAGCGTTTAACTCCAAGAAATAAGAAGGAATTCACGAAAATTGCTTTTCAAATTTTTGTGAATTTCAGCTTATTTCCGAAGGAGTTGCTTCTGCTTCCGCCGTTTATACGTGTTTAGAGCGTGAGATAAAAGTGTTCTTTACTTTTGTCCCACGCTCTCTTTTTTCAGAAAAGTCAAAATACTGTTCATTTTATAAAAAAGAAATTATAATAAGAGAAACAAGCAATTAAAAATACATAAAAGAGGTGAGCGCCATGAAATTGGTAAATGTAACAAACAGCCATTCCCGTCTTGTATTGAACCAGCTTGAAAACACTGATGCCCATCTGGTCAAAGTCTACACAGCCGGAAATACCACTATTGTCTACACTGAAGCCCCTGAACATAATGAAATTTTGTTAATCAATGATAAACGTAAAATCCAGCCGAAAGAAATTGAAGAAGCTAAAAATTATTTCTTGGATAAAATCAAAGATGCTGTTTACCACGAGGATGAAATCAAAGTAATCGAATTGGCCGGGCTTGTTGAAATCTCTATTCCAAAACACGAATTAGGCGCGACGTTAGCCGTTTAATCAACTTTTTGAACATAATTAAAGAAGCAAATGAGACGATTCACGCCTCATTTGTTTCTTTTGCTTTCTGGCTCTTTATTTTTTTACGCTTCTTTTGTGTCTTTCTCTTTTCATTTTTTGATCTACTCGTATCTTTATTTTTTACTTTTTCTTCTTTCTGGATGATTGATCGCACTTCTTGTGCAATCTGCTCGTTTTTGTCCCAGTCTTTTACATCCAACAATCGACATAATCGTAACATTTCTGCTTTTTTCTGTTTTTTTCTTTGACGCCTTTGCCATTCTGTTTCCATTTCACAAACCCTCCTCTCTTTAATAGTATGTACGCAAAGTAATTTTTATATTTTTTTAGATTAGACATTTTTTATAGTTTTAAATGATAAAAAGAACCGTAACGGAAAATCCGTCACGGCTATCAACAAAGTATAAGAATTTATTTTCAAAATTTTTTATTTGCACTTGAAACTGAGTGGCAGACTCGTGGTTTCTTGATAAACGGTATTCAACCAAATCAAAAACAGGAGAAACTGTTTTTGTTTGGCTTTCTTTATTACTTGATGCAACGCAATTTTTTTACAACCTCTTTACATCAAACTTTTTAATTTTACATTAGGATATTTATCCGCAAACCAACGTTCCGCAAATTGGTTCTCAAATAAGAACAACGGCTGATCAAAACGATCACGCGCTAAGATATTACGGCTTGAACTCATCTTCTCATCCAAATCTTCCGGATCAATCCAGCGAGCAATTTTGTGCCCCATCGGAGACATGATGACTTCTGCATTGTACTCATTTAACATACGATATTGGAATACTTCGAATTGCAACTGACCAACAGCCCCAATGATATATTCTTCCGTTAGATATGTTTTATAAAGCTGAATCGCTCCTTCTTGAACCAATTGATAGATTCCTTTATGGAAGGATTTTTGTTTCATGACATTTTTAGCAGTCACTTTCATGAACAGCTCTGGAGTAAATGAAGGAAGTTCTTCATAAGCAACTTTTAGTTTACCTTCGAACAATGTATCCCCAATCTGATAATTACCAGTATCATATACACCGATAATATCACCTGCTACTGCTTTTTCGACATTCTCTCTCGAATCTGCCATAAATTGCGTAACATTGCTTAATTTCAATTTTTTATTTGTACGTTCTAACCAGACATCCATTCCTCGCTCGAATGTTCCAGAACAGATTCGGACAAAAGCGATTCGGTCACGATGGGCTGGGTTCATATTTGCTTGTATCTTGAATACGAAACCTGAAAATTCTTCTTCATAAGGGCTTACCATCTGATCATCTTGTGTTTTATGCCCATAAGGAGCTGGTGCTAATTCAACGAAAGTTTCTAAAAAAGTCTGTACACCGAAATTAGTTAATGCAGAACCAAAAAATACTGGTGTCTGATCGCCACGAGCAATTTTTTCTTGATTAAATGCATCTCCAGCTTCTTTAAGTAGTTCTACTTCTTCTAAAACTTGTTCATATAAGGAATTTTCAGTTAAAGGATGATTATCAGGAAGCAGACCATCTTCATCCAATTCTACTAAACGTTCTCCTTGATAATTTTCCGGACGATAAAACTCTACACGATTATGGTAAATATCATAAAGACCTTCTAAACCTTTTCCCATACCAATTGGCCAATTCATCGGATAAGACTCGATATCTAACAACTCTTCTAATTCTTCTAACAGTTCTAATGGTTCGCGACCATCACGATCTAGTTTGTTGATAAAAGTAAAAATCGGGATGCCACGTTTTTTAACCACTTGAAACAATTTCTTTGTCTGTGCTTCAATCCCTTTGGCACTGTCGATTACCATGACCGCACTATCCACGGCCATCAAAGTACGGTAAGTATCTTCAGAAAAATCTTCATGTCCTGGCGTGTCCAAGATATTTACTCGTTTTCCTTGATAATCAAACTGCATAACAGAACTAGTGACAGATATTCCACGTTGTTTCTCGATTTCCATCCAGTCTGATTTGGCAAAATTACCTGTTTTCTTTCCTTTTACAGTTCCAGCTTGACGGATAGCTCCACCAAACAATAGTAATTGTTCTGTAATCGTTGTTTTCCCCGCATCCGGATGGGAAATGATCGCAAATGTTCTGCGATTGTCCACTTGCTGCTTTAATTCTGGATTATTCATAACCTAACTCCATTTCTTCCATTCAATTATTTATATTTTCTAGACAGATTGTCTGTTCTCTTAAGGAAAGACAATTTCATATAGGGCTGTGGCAAAAGCCGTGTCGCCGTCCCTTTTTCCGAGTAAACGGTGTTTAAAAGCTTGCATCGGTAATAATCCCCACCAACCCAAAAACAGGAGAAGCTGTTTTTGCTTGGCTGTTATTATTACTTGATACAGGCCAGCTTTTTTACAACCTCTGTTAATTACTACAACTGAATCAGTATAGCATGGATTCAGCGAATGAAAAAGCCACCAAATCATAAGAGTCAAATATTTTTGTCAGCTGACTAAAGAAAAGACATGTTGCTTGTTTATTCAAGCAACACGTCTTTCTTTTATAACCAAGTTTCCAATTATCTTCTTGGTTCGTCATCTTCGAATTCTTTTCTGAAGTATCGGCGTTCTTCTTCAGGTTCCGCTTCTGTTTCTTCCGGATCATGAAAAATGACACGGATTTTAAGGATTCGAGAACCTTCCATTTCTTCAGAAACCAGCGTAATATTATCGACATCAAACGATAACTTTTCTCCTTCATCTGGAATCATGCCTAATGCTGTAATCAAATAACCAGCCATCGTGTCTACATCACTCATATGCAAATCACTGTCAAAAGCTTCATTGAATTCATCAATCAGCATTCGTCCTTGGATAATATATTCGTGTTCATCGATTTTTTCATAAAGATTCTCAACTTCATCTGATTCATCATCGATTTCTCCGACGATTTCTTCTAAAAGATCTTCTAATGTTGCTAAACCAACGACACCGCCATATTCATCCAATAAAATAGCCATTTGATTCTGTGTCTTTTTCATTTCATATAATAGATCATCAATAAAGACCGTTTCAGGAACGAATAAAGGCTCCTGCATGATTTTTTTGATATCTAAATGATCAAAGCCAAATTTATGGGCTGCTTTTAGTAAATTCTTTGTATGAAGGATTCCAACTACCTTATCTTTGTCCTCATTATATACAGGAATTCTTGAATAGTTTTCCGATAAAACTTCATTCACATTTTCTTCCACAGTGTCATTGATATCAATCATAAATGCATCCGTTCGTGGGACCATTACTTCTCGGGCAACTTTCGTATCAAGAGAAAAAACCCCTTGGAGCATTTCCAATTCTTCGTTGTTCAATACGCCTTCGTTTTCAAGCATATAACGCATTTCATCTCTGGTCATTTTTGAATCTTCATCATCAAAGGTCATCGGTGTGATACGTGCCAACAAACTTGTGGAAGCAGAAAGCAACCAGACAAAGGGCTTAGCTACTACGCCGATCAAGCGTATCAGCCCTGAAGTGAACTTTGCGACTTCTTCTGATTTATTTAAAGCAATACGTTTAGGGTACAATTCTCCAAAAACAATCGATACATAGGTCAAAATAGCCAGCACAATGATATTTGCAATATTTTTTGCCGCTGTACCGCCACCTAATACCGGAGCTAACCGTTCCGATAAAGTATTCGCTAGTGACGCACCAGACAAAATGTTGACCAAAGTGATTCCTACTTGGATTGTCGATAGGAAATTATTTGGATTCTGCAATATTTTTAAAAGCTTTTGAGATTTCACATCTCCTTCATCAGCTTTTTGCTCGATTCGATTCTTATTGATCGAAACAACAGCAATTTCGGAAGCTGCTAAAAAAGCATTGATCAATGTCAAAACGATCAATAATAAAATCTGCGCTAACAGCGACTGACTCTCAGGGTCAGCATTCATAATCGCATTCTCTCCTTATAAAATTAATTTTTAGTTTACGATAGAAAAAAACGTGGCACTATAGCCACGTTAAAATGGTATCACAAAGCAATTTTCTTTGCAATAAAAACAAGTGTACTAAAACTATCTACGAGGTCGTAGCAATTTTTTTCTTGTTTTCATTTTGTTTATCTTCCTTGATGATTTTGATTATATAGGAAATGATTGTCTTGCAGATTGCATAAAAAGGAACACCTAAGAAGATACCAAGCAATCCGGCAATGTTTCCTGCTACTAGAAGGACGATAATGATCGTTAATGGATGGATCTTCAGTGATTTCCCAATTACATTCGGATAAATGATGTTTCCATCTAACTGTTGGACGATTAGTACAACTAAACAACAAAGCAATGCTTTTATCGGATCGTTGAAGATCGTCACTAAAAATGCAGGTGCTAGCCCTAGATAAGGTCCTAAATATGGTATCAGGTTCGTCAATCCTGCAATGACCCCAAACAAGAAAGCATAATCTACACCGATGATCATATAACCTAAAAATGTAAAAGTGCCGACGAATAGACATTCAATTGCTTGTCCACTAATATAATTAGCTAATGTTTTATTCAGCTGTCCCAATAATTCCACAATTTGATTTCTTCTTTTCTCTGGGAAAAACTGTTGGATGTTTGGCACTAGTTTTTCGCCATCTTTCAACATATAGAACAAGATGAAGGGTGCCGTAATGATCACTACGGTTGCCGAAGCAATCGTTCCAACGATCGAACCTAAACTGTTGGAAACGCCACTAAGGAATTGTTGGATGATCGTCCCGTAAGAAATATCTAATTGTTCAAAATATTTATTGATATCAACTTCCTTGAACACAGGCAATTCGGCAACCTCTTTTAACCAATTTTCGACCTGTTTGATAAAATCAGGCATATTGGATGCCAATGAGGAAATTTGCTGTACTAGACTTGGAATGACACTGAGTAAAATCCAAATAATTGCTGCAACTAAAAGGAGCAGCACAATTGCGACAGCCCATATTCTTTTGATTTTTGCTTTCATCAGCAGCTTGACGATAGGATTCAGCAAATAGTAAAGAAAGCCTGCAATCAGTACGGGTGCAAATAACGTGGAAAAAAATGTCCCGATCGGTTCAAAAATAAAATTTATTTCTGATGAAATCATGATTAGTGCAGCTATGATCAATAATTCAAGCGACCAAAACATTAGTTTAGACTGTCTAAGTTTTTCAAACAATAGATTTCCTCCTTTCTTTCTTCCTAGTATATATTATATTCGCTAAAAATTCTTTTATTCTTTTTTTATTTTTGAAAACTTTCCATACTTTTTATTTATTTTATTTTCCAGTATACTATACGAAAGGAAGGTGGCTAGACCATGAAAGTTGTACAAACAAAAGATACAATGAGCGATATTTACTTAGATGCTGTAAGAATCAGACATCAAGTCTTTGTAGTCGAACAAGGTGTCCCTTTGTCTCGAGAAATAGATAAAGATGAAGCACATTGCATCCATTTCGTCTTGTACTCAGATAAAAAAGAACCGCAAGGAACTGTACGTCTTTTGCCTTTAGAAAACGGAAAAATGAAATTACAGCGAATGGCGATTCTTTCTGAATACAGACACCAAGGCTTAGGTAAGCTATTGATTGAAGAAGCAGAAACCTTTGCTAAGAATCAAGGCTATAATACGATTTTATTAGGAGCGCAGTCTACAGCGGAAGCTTTTTACGAAAAGCTTGGTTACATAGCTTACGGTGAGCCTTTTGAAGACGCTGGCATGCCTCACATTTATATGAAAAAGACTTTATAAAAAATTTTTCGAAAAAAAAAAAAACAAAAAAACAGCAAGCTTTTGAGAAAGATTTCTCACTGGCTTACTGTTTTTTTTGCGTTTACTTACGCGACAATTGCTTGTAACGGTCATACCAAATATCAATATAGCCTTCTGAGAACGGGCCATCTCCATTATTGATCCAGTCAACCAGAATCTTCACATTTTCTTTTAGGATGAAGTCAATATCGTTCGGGTAATTCATCATTTTGCTGTGCATCTCGTACTCATCGACATCCAATAGTCGTTTCTCGCCGTCAGGAAACACCTTGATATCCAAGTCATAGTCGATATATTTCAAGGCCTCATCGTCCAGCAAAAAAGGTGAAGCTAGATTACAATAATAGGAAACCCCCTTTTCTCTGATCATTGCTATTACATTGAACCAGTATTTTTTATGAAAATACACAATCGCTGGTTCGCGCGTTACCCATCGGCGTCCGTCAGATTCAGTGACTAATGTGTGATCATTCACGCCGATCATAGAGTGTTCGCTTGTTTTCAATACCATGGTATCTCGCCACGTTCGATGCAATCTGCCGTCGTGCTTGTAACTTTGGATCGTCACAAACTCTCCTTCTTTTGGAACTCCCATAGCAACCCTTCCTTAAGCAGCATTTTGTGCTTTGTGTTTGGGTGTTCATTACACCGACATCATAATTATTATATCAATAAAAATGAGCTTTGCCTAGAAAGGATTCCTATTGTTTCGATTTTTCTCCAACTGTTCCACTAGTTTCATTTGTACCTTCGGAAAAACGACCGAATCAAATGCAGCAGGCTTCAACCACTTCGAAGTTTTGTTCTCGGTAAATTCTTGTTCTGCTTCCTCGGTTGCCCGTCCGTAAAAAAGGAGGACATGCCATTTCAGATGACTAAAGACATGAGTAACTTCTCCTAAATGACGTGTCTGCCAAATAAAAAGTTCCTGCTTTTCGAAGGGAAGCTCTTTTCCGTCTTCTGCTACTAGATCATCAAACAAATCGACTTCCCGTTTTGCTTCCCATCCTTTTTTCAATCGCTCGTACTCCTCTTGTGTCACTTCCACCATTGGAAATGTCCACATATTCGCCAGCAGTTTTTGGCTATCTCTTTCTTCAAAATAATACGCTCCAGAATGATTTTGAAGAGCCGCACTGATATAATAAACGTCTTTTGGCTTTGCTTTTTTTGTTTTTACAGGAAAGCTCGTTTGAATCCCTCGTTTGTTGGCTAAACAAAAGGCTTGGATCGGACAAGCTTCACACTTTGGAGAAGTTGGTGTACAGATAGCTGAGCCTAGATCCATCATTGCTTGGTTGAATTCACCTGGATACGTTTCATCAATGATTTTCCGCATCGCTTCATCAAAGATTTTCCTGCTGGAAGCTTTGGTGATATCTGCTTCAATGCAAAACAATCTGCTGACTACTCGCATCACGTTACCGTCAACTGCAGGTTCTGGAAGTCCAAATGCTATACTTGCTATCGCTCCTGTCGTATAGGGGCCTATCCCTTTCAATGAGCTGATTTCTTCAGGCGTTTGCGGCATTTTTCCGTCAAATTCAGACATGATCTGTTTAGCAGCTGCTTGGATGTTTCGGGCTCTTGAGTAATAACCAAGCCCCTCCCAAGCTTTTAAAAGCTTTTCTTCTGGAGCAGTTGCCAATTCTTCAATTGTAGGAAACCATTCCATGAAGCGATAGAAATAATCGATCACTGTATCTACTCTGGTCTGCTGGAGCATGATTTCAGAGATCCAGATACGATAAGGATCCCGATTGTAGCGCCATGGCAGGTTTCTTTTTTCTTGTTCATACCATTGAATGAACTGATCTTGAAATTCTTTTGTTTCTTCGTCTGTCCATTTTTCCCATTCTTTATTCACTTTCCTCTTCCTTTTCCGTAATGAATCGCTGGATCATATCCAAATCAAATCCTTTTTGATATAAGCTTTGTTTTACTTTTAGGTTTCTTTTTTTAGGTTCAAATCTTGAATTTCTTCGCCATAGTTTATCCCCTTGTTTGACTAAATAATCATATTCTGTTTCCTGGTCTACTTCTTGCGGAAGATCAGCCATCGCTTGTTGGATCACTTCTTGAGAAAAACCTTTTGTCATCAGAGTTTGTTGGATTTTCCGCAATAATTCTTTTTGGCTTTTCCCATGATTTTTTCCAAATGTTTTTTCAGCCGTTTGACGTGCATTTTGAACTTGGTCTTCAACTGTATACTGGGCGAGCGCCTGTTCAATAATCTCTGGTTTTAATCCTTTTTGCTGCATTTGCTGTGACAATTTTTTTGGACCTTTGTCACTTAAGCGCATATTCGTGCGCACATAACTTTCCCCATAGACCAAATCATTGACAAGATCCAATTCTTTTAAGCGGGCTACGATTTTATTTCGATCTTCTTGAAGGATTTCCTTTTCTTTTAAGTATGTTCGGATTTCTTTTTCTGACCGTAACTGATAGCTTAAGTAATTCATTGCTAGCTGAAATCCGAAATCAGCTCCACTGCTCTTCTTGATCTCTTGGATAGTTTCTTCATCTAATTCCCGTCCTTTTAACAAACGATAGCGTACTAATACATCTTCAGATACTTGTAAAGCTTCTCCTTCAGATAAATCTACGCGATAGAAAGGGCCTTTGCCTTTACTGATTCTCGTAACGGTTAACATAAACATCCTCCTCGAACATATATTCTCTATCATACCATAGAAAATCCCCGTAATCAGGTATTATATGTTAGAATAAACCACAGAAAAAAGAAAAAGGGAGATACTTATGGCAGAAACAATTGTCAAAAATGGACAAACGGTTCCTTTGAAAATCAAGCGTTTAGGCATAAATGGCGAAGGAATTGGTTATTTCAAACGATTGATTATATTTGTTCCGTATGCACTACCAAAAGAAGAAGTACTAGTCAAAATCACGAAAGCAACTCCTCGTTATGCAGAAGGAGAATTAATAAAAGTCAAAAAGCCAAGCAAAGATCGCGTAGTGGCGCCATGTCCTGTTTATTATGAATGCGGTGGCTGTCAATTACAACACTTAGCCTATCAAGCACAATTGGATTTTAAAAAGGATCTACTCTTGCAAGCATTGGAAAAATTCAAACCAGCAGGCTTTCGATCCTACCAGTTGTTACCGACGATTGGGATGGATGATCCATGGCATTATAGAAACAAAGCACAATTTCAATTACGAAAAAATAAACAAACGCAAAAGGCCGAAGCTGGTTTATATGAAGCAAACTCGCATCAGTTAGTTCCTATAACAGACTGTTTGGTACAAGAACCCCGAACACAAAAAGTGATGAATACTGTTGTTCAACTATTGAATAAATTTGATGCACCCATCTATGATGAACGGACAAACAGTGGTATTTTCCGCACGATCATGGTCAGAGTCGGTGTCAAAACTGGAGAGCTGCAAGTCGTTTTTATTACTCGCAGTAAAAAATTCCCACAAAAAAACGCAATGATTCGTGAGATCAATCAACGCCTGCCCGAAGTTGTTTCGATCATGCAAAATGTCCAAGCACAAAAAACATCTCTCGTGATGGGGGATGAAACGATCCACGTATGGGGAAAAGAAGCCATTGAAGAACAAATCAATGAAGTGACTTTCGATCTTTCTCCTCGCGCCTTCTTTCAGTTGAATCCTCAGCAGACCGAACTGCTTTATGGTGAAGGAATCAAAGCATTAGATGCCCAGCCTGATGAAACAATCGTAGATGCTTATTGCGGAGTTGGTACGATTGGTTTAAGTGTAGCAAAAAAGGTCAAAGAAGTCCGAGGAATGGATACCGTTCCTCAAGCAATCGCTGATGCAAAAAGAAATGCGGAAAGATTAGGGTATCACAACACTCGATATGAAGTCGGTACAGCCGAACAAGTTCTACCTAAATGGTTGAATGAAGGTTTTCAGCCAGATGGTATCATCGTAGATCCGCCACGTACGGGTTTGGATAACGCATTGATTCAATCGTTACTGAAATTTCCACCAAAAAAACTTGTTTATATCTCCTGTAACGTTTCTACACTTGCCAGAGATCTGGTTCATTTAAGTAAAAAGTTCAATGTTGAATATTTACAGTCTGTTGATATGTTTCCTCAGACTGCACGTTGTGAAGTCGTCGTGAAGATGACGAGACTTGCTGATTAAATGAGAGAAGGCGTGAGCCTGCCATTCAGCTCCGAGTCACAAGGAACAATTTCAAAAAAAGCTTTTCATGTTTGATGACTATTGTCACTTGTGACCGAGGAGTTGGCAGGCGAACACTGCTTATTCAAAAAAAGGGTTGTGACACGTTTTTTGTCACAGCCCTTTTGATTATTATTGGATATTCACGTCAATCACTTGATAGAATGCATTTGTCGTATCACTGATATTCCATACTGCTAAAATCACATTGTATCCTTTGCGGTCTTGAGGAAGTGTGATTGTTTGGTTGACTGTTTTTGGTGGTACGGTTGCTTTGTCGTCTATTTTTGTGATCAATTCAAAATCACTAAATTTCAAAGGTTGATCAGGGTTCCAATTTGGCTTGGTAATGTAGTAATCCCAAGTACTTGTCCGATGTTGCGCTGTTAAATTCCAAGTAATATTCAATGTTCCTGGATTGACCATATTTTTATGCCATCTGTTAGATGTTTGTTCGTCTAAAGGTTCAAATCCGCTGACTCCTGCACTGGCGATTTTTCCATCAATGAATGTATTTTTGGTAGCTTCGATACTTTGCGGTTCCCATTGTGCTCTTCCGACATTTTGGTTTAGATTCCCTGCTGCTGATGTTCCTAGGTATGCACGACTTCCAGGAGAAGTAATATAACCGTGTGCGAAACCTGGAATGCTGAAACCGAACAACCCTAAACTAACTAACCCGATAAACAATAACGTACTGATCTTTTTCATGTAGAAACCTCCTTCATTTGATACACACATTGTAAACGCTTTATTATGTTAGCGCAAACATTATGCTTTTATAATTTTATATTAAAACAAAAAGAAACAGGAGCTAAATAAAACTCCTGTTTACATTTTTTATTTTTCATATATATCTATGAATCAAGAAATCTGTCTCCAAGGTCCCCATTCTCCAGATTCACTTGGATTATTGTTTTGAGTCCAGTACTTAGCTTCATAGATGATGCCTTCGTATACAACACGATCGCCAGCCATATAAACTTTTTCAGGATCCCATACTGGATATTCACTTTCATTGTCCGCTAATGTTGTAAACGTCAATGTTGTTTTATCCGAAATATTACCAGAACGGTCTTCTGCTGTAAGTTCCACTGTATAAGTTGTATTCTCTTTTAAATTCTCAAAAGTATACCGGGTATCTATTGTGCTTCTTTCAACTACTTCTTCGTTTCCAATCAATCGAAGGTTATACTTTTCAATAAAATCATTATCTGTCGCAGGCGACCAACTTAGCGCAGCACGCCTAGAGGTCACCAATTCTGCTTTAAAATTTTCTGGAATAGTTGGTTTTTCTTTGTCTTCTGGAAGAGGTGTGTCATCTGTAAAACGTTGTGCCACATTTAAAAATTCATACCGATTATTGACTTGTCCTTGTCCTCCATCGACCTTTGAATCTCGATTCATTGACCAGTAGGAAACCATCCCAATATTTCGTTCTTTTGCATGCTGAACGACTCGATTGAACATCGTTGCTGTAAAGTATGGATGAGCTTCGCTTTCAAATCCGATTGATGGAGTGGTTCCTAATTTAGCATATGCTTGTTCTGTCGTCAAAGTCGTTCCCATAAATCTTTGATAATACTCTTTTAACTGCACCATTGTATTATCCACAGCATCAAGCGACCCTTGGGCATAATCTGGTACACTGCTTCCGTAACACATCGTCATTAGATTGATATTTGTCAAATCCACTCCTGCCTCCAGATAAGCTTGTAACACTGCTAATCCGGTCGAAATCAGGCCAGTATCCATGACTGGCAAGGTCAACGTTACTTCTACACCAGTTGCTTCTTGAACTTTCTTTACCGCTTTTGCATTTGCCAAATTCTCTTCATATCCCATCGCAGCGGCTTCGACATCATAGTCTACACGTGTCAATCCATAGCCTTGGATAACTTCCATATAGGCATCATATAAAAGTGCTTGATTTTGAGTGACCTCCCAAAATGCTCCTGAATTCAGTCCGCCAAACGAAACAGCTACATCTCCGCCATTTTGACGTAATTCCCGGATAGATTTTTTGATTCCTTCATACTGCCATTCGTCATTATCAATCTCACTTAGACCATTAAAACCACCCCAAGCCCAATCAATTCGACCATTTCTAATACCTCTCGCCTGTAAAAAACCTAATTTAAAAAATTTCTGTCCTGTTTGTTGAGCAACAGCTGCTAAGTTCAATGCCCCATTATTAGATAGTTCTTCATCAGAAGAATAAGCAGTTATATCCACATAAGGAGCAACTACTTGTTTTGGCCACTCAATTCCTTGTCCTACTCCAAAATCGGGATTAGTCACTACTGTTTGTTCGATTGCAGATGATTCTTGTACTTGAATCAGCAATGCAGGAGAAAAAAGCATCGTGCTGAGTGCCGCCCCAGTAAGTACTTTGCGTAAACCTCTTTTCATATTTATCAACCTTCCTATGTATAATTTTTTGCTTCAGCCAAGCTTTTATGTAATCGATTACAATATAGATTGTAACAGAAGTTAATAAGAAAATAACGAATTGTAAAAAACATGAGAATTATTTAATACGATCTTTTTCAAATTCATGATTCATATAAACAAATTTTTAACTTTTTTAAATAACAATATTTCTCCATTATTCTTACTTCACAAACTAAATACAGGTATTGCTGTGATTCTTCATGTAAAATATTATTATAGAAAGGAGTTAATAGAATGAAGATGATAAAAGATATTCGTTTTTGGGTTTGTGTTATAGGAATTGTCATATTAGGCTTTTTATCAGGATTGCTTAGCGGAAATCCTGGAGAATATTACTATTCTTTACAACTTCCGCCATTTGCACCACCTAGTTGGATATTTGGACCAATGTGGACCTTATTGTATATTTTGATGGGTATTTCTCTTTATTTGTTGCTTAATCACAACAACAAAAAACAGCGAAACAACCTTGTAGGTCTTTTTGTGATTCAGTTCATTTTTAATTTCATATGGACTGCTCTATTTTTTAATTTAAGAAATATCTTCGTTGCAGCAATCGATATTACACTTTTGGTTATTTTCTTGTCAGTGCTTATGTATCAATTATGGCTACATCATCGCCTAGTCATGTGGCTCATGATTCCTTATTATTTATGGGTTCTATTCGCAACTCTACTGAATTATTCGATTTATTTTTTAAACTAAGTGCTAATAAATGAAAACTTGTTAAAAAGTATATTTAACACATAGAAAGAGTGCCACCCAAGTTAGATTTTATTGTCTAATTTAGGTGGCACTCTTTATTAACCAAACTATTTTTTTCTAGTACCCACTTGTTGTTCCATACTCATTATTCTGGTCATAACCATAACCATTTTGTTCCTGTCCAGCATAAGGATCATAACTTTGAGTATCTTGACTTGGTGTATAGTACTGACTTGTATCTTCTGTTTGCTGATAATAGGTATTCGGATCTTGGTACTGATCATAGGTGTTTTCTGAATAGGAAGAATAATCAGTGTATCCTTCACTATTCGATCCATCACCGGTTGTCGAATCGGCATCTTCCGAATCATCAAAGAACATCATTGAAGCATTCTCATTTTTCAAATTAGGTAATGTGTCGCTTGTTTTGATATTTAATTGTTTCTTCAGTTCATTTTGAATCGAAAGAAGATCGTTTTGTCCTAAAATCTGATAGTAGACTTCATTGATCATTTGACCTTCACCTTGCAACTGGTCTTGTTTGATCGTTTCGAACGCCGGCGTGTAATTCGTTGCTACATCAAGCATGTCATCCCAATTCAAGTCCGTTGTCACATTGTTTTCGACTGCTTTTAAAATTTTTCTATAATTGCTTACGCCATCTAAACTTAAAACTTTATTGACGATTTTCGTCACTACTTCCCGCTGACGACGTTGTCGCCCGATATCTCCTTCTGGATCTTCGTGTCGCATTCGGGAATAGGCTAATCCTTTTTCTCCATCCAATGTTTGTTCACCTACTGGTACATGGACACCATCCAACGTAAAGTCGATTTTATTATTCACTTTGATGCCGCCGACCGCATTGATCAAATCTTCCATACCGTCCAAATTGATGGTTACATAATGATCAATAGGAATATCAAGCAGTTGTTCAATTGAATCCATGGCCATTTCGACGCCGCCAAATGCATAGGCATGATTTAATTTATCTACCGTTCCATACCCTACGATATTCGTATAAATATCTCGGTCCAAACTGATAATCGTTGATTTTTTTTGTTTCGGATTAACGGTTACTACCATCATCGTATCAGAACGCCCTTGTTCTGTTCTTCCTAATCCACCGGTATCTAAACCTAATAGCAAAACCGAAAACGGTTCTTTGTCATCAATACTTACTTTCTCAGAACGTTTGGAAGATATTCGATTAGAGTTTTTAGATATTTTGTTTACTGTTTGGCTCGCTTCTCCCATAAATCTGATACCGTATGCTGATAATCCGGCTATCAGCAAAACGAGTATACCTAATAAGGTTAATAGAACTTTTTGCCATCGCTTCATAGTACACCTCTGTCTCACATTTTCTAAAATATTGTCTCATACAACTGTTCAATCAGCAAATTCACTTTTTAATCATAAGAAAACTTTAAAAAATAATTCTTGTATAATAACCGTTCTTTTAAAAATTTTCTCAAAATTCTTAACTATCATACCACACCACGAAAAAGTTCGAAAGCCCGAATATACGCAGTTTACAACCGTTTTATCTTTTTTTATGCATTTTTTGCTAGAAAAATTGAACAACCAGGTATTTCACAAAAATAGGAGTGTGACATCGACCTGCCACACTCCTTTCCCGTCATTTTAACGATTCCTCTTTACTCTGTTCAGACTAACATGGCGTTTCCCTAATACCTTCTATAAAGTCTGACTTTTCATATTATGCTTGTTTCCGATCTGACGCACATATTTGCCGATTTCATGAAAATCACTTCCAGTAACTGATCCTTTTGCTAAAACTAAACTGTCTTCTATTAGTTTTGTTTCCAGATCATTGCATAATTCCTGAAGTGAATCGAACCATTGAAGCCGATCATCTGTTTTCTGTCCTTCTTCAAAAAGCAATTTAAAATGTTCCCCATAACCATAAATATGCGTGGCAGCCGATTGGTTTAACTCCTCTTGTACAAAGCGGTGGATTTGCTTTGTTGAATCGCCTAAATCAGCGATTTGTCCAAGTATCAAGACTTTATTTCCTTTATAAAATGGTTGTATCCCATCAAAGTAATTGATTGCATTTTTCATGGAAGGCAATGAAGCGTTATGCGTATCATCAATAAAGGTGAAGTCTGTTCCTGTTTCTGATGTATAAATCGTACGTTCCAATATCTTAGGTAGTGGTTTGAATGTCTCAAATTTTTTTATATATGGAGAGATCTCTTTTTTCAGTTCTTTTGCTACAATCAACGCAGCCAATGAATTAGCGATCATCCCTTCTGAAGAAACTGCAAGTTTCAATAAAATATCTTCTCCGAAAAAAGAAACTAGGACTTCGCAATATTCTCTTTTTTGTGAGATTTGTTTCACAAAAACATCTCTTGAAGCATCATGTAATGAATAGACCACTATTTTGCTGGTTCTTTTCTCAGCAGCGCTTACTAAAATTGAAAATTCTTCTTTTCCTATATCTCCATTGATGATGGCGATTCCATCTTGTTTCAGGCCTTCGAAAATTTTTGCTTTATGCACTGCTACTCCTTTTGTATCTTTTAAAGAACTAAGATGTGCTTCTCCAATCGAAGTCACAATAGCAATATCTGGTTGTATCAAATTAGACATCGACCCTGTATCATATGAATTCAAAGCATTGACAGAAACTTCAAGATTCAAGACATCAGGATTAGAAAGTAATTTACTCATGTATAATGGAACAGCAAACCGAACGTTGTGATTTCCCCTGTTTTCCAAAACTTTCTCTTCTTGAAGCAAATGAGTGATCATCATTCGCGTAGAAGTCTTCCCTGCTGACCCGGTAATCGCAACAACCGGATTTACAAAACAGGAACGCAATTTCGCGGATAATTCCAATAAAAATTTCCAACTATCTTCTACGATGAACTGTGGTGTCGTCACTGACGGATCCATGATTGGTTTTTCAGTGACGATCACACCAAACCAATTTTCTTTTCCGATGATTTGTTCATTTCCATCTCGCCATTTCACGACCTTTCGATTGACGTAACTCCTTCTTTCTGGCGAAACACAAACAAACATCGTATCAGAATAATCCATGTTTCGTTTTAAGTGGCCTGAGAAATATTCAACATCTTGGATATGTCTATCTAAATCTCCATATTTCTTTAAATAATGGCCATCCATATCAACTAATAATGAATGTATAGAAGTCATAACTCTCCTCCTGTTTTTCTTGTTTTTTCTATATGGTTTACCACCTGCCTCTTCTTGGCCTTGCTTGGTTTACATATCTGGAGGCATTCGGTTCGATCCTTTTCGGAGAATCATCTTGATCCACTTCCCAAGGATACAACCCATCTTCATTTTTCTTATATTGACTTAAATCTGATTCTTTCAGATTATTTTTATGATCATTTTTCCGACGTATTTTAAGACCTACATAGAAAACACCAAATGCAGCTAATGCAGCAAAGCGAATGAATCCAACCATTCTTCTCACTCCTTCTTTTGATCATACATTCGATAGTTAATCAATCCTGATAAAAAGTGCTCTGCATCATCGATCCTCATACGAAAACGATCATGACGTGCAAAAAAGCCATATTTTATTGTTTCTGGTTCTTTGAAGAATTGAGCAAATTCAGGGAACATGACCCCAGTAGTAATCTCATGTCTCACCCTTTTTTTCATTACTGTATTTATTCTTTCTTTTACCTTATAGAAGTCAGTTTCTTCAGCAAAAATCGTTTTTCTCCACATGCTGAACTCCAATTTTCTCATCATTTTTGAAGCAGCAACAAGCAATTCCAGCATCGTAGGATAAGCAGTATCTCTTTTATCAATAAAGTCGATATTATCTAACGCATTTTTTATACCGAAGCGATAATATTCTTCTGTCTGGCTATGTTTCAGCATTTCATTGGTCGCATAACTTAACCAATGATCATGATACTTTTGATAGTCGTTCGCTACGAACTGGTCCATCAAACCTTGACATATAGCAAAAACTTCTTTATTGCCTAAAATCTCATATGCTCGAAGCAAAGAGAATAAAATTTCACCATCATAATAAATGATCCGAAATTTTTCTTTCGTTTCTAGTTGTGCATTAAGTACATGAATCGTTCGATGCTCATTTGTTAAAAATTTAGCGGAAACAGTTTCTATCAGACGATTTAGGATTGGAACGTATTGTTCATCACCTGTTTGTTGGATGTATTTTGAAAAAGCTAAGATTGCTGTAGCCTGTGCTCCTAGCTTATATTCAATCTCTGTGTTTAAATAATCCTTGATTAAAAAATAACCGTCAGTCTCCGAAGTCAGATTTTCAATCCCCCAAGATAAACCTTTTTCAACATCTAAGAGCATTTTTTCATCTGAAAAGTATTCTGCTGCTTCGGCTAGCGCGTATAAAGACGAAAAGTGTCTCACGGAATTGTAACCTTTAA
Source organism: Enterococcus sp. C76 (assembly GCF_040886985.1). Taxonomy (NCBI): domain Bacteria; kingdom Bacillati; phylum Bacillota; class Bacilli; order Lactobacillales; family Enterococcaceae; genus Enterococcus; species Enterococcus sp. C76. Next base: position 72,322 of record NZ_JBFOEY010000004.1, read on the forward strand.
GCAGTTGATTATAACAAGGATAATATCCGTAAATAAATTTCCCTGTAGCAGTTAGCTGGTTTTGTAGATACATACTTCCTTTTTCGATCACTAGATCTGTTATTTCTGATAAATTTTCATATGAAACTTCCCGTAAGTAATTTCCATTACCGTAATCTTTCAAAGGATAAATATGACCGTCTTCAAAATAAAAAGATTTTGTTTTAAAATAATAGAACGTAGAACGCTCCAAGTAGCTGAGATCTGTCTCTTCACGACCATACTTGCGTTTCACATAACTGCGGTAATTTTGAGCGTCGATTCTTAAATCAGGAAGATTCTTCCCAACTTTATGTGTTTTACTAGGTTTGATGATCGCATTTGCTACCAGTTCTTCTTTTAAAAAACTTCTTTTTCTCAACCCATCGATTCTCACATTGAAATCAATGTAATTATTTCTTCTGATTTTTTTTAAGCGCTGTATAAACTGTTCATAGTTGGTTTTTTCTTCTTCAATAGCAATATCAATTCTTAAATAAGTCGTCTGATCCAGCTTATTGACATGGTAAGCTGTCAAAAAATTCCGCCAAATCATATCAAAATTACTGCCGTAGAATTCAAAGATCTTTCCTCTATTCGTAAAATCTCCTGTAGAGACGATCAACAATTGTTTTGATACATTTGTTTCAATTGTTTCTATCATTTCTTTGATTGCTGGCAAATAGCTTTCTTTTGTCTTAACTAGCACTCAATCACCTCATATTAAAAAGAAGTTGCGGCAAACAAAATCTGAACATCCGTTTTTATCAAAAAATCATAGATACGGAACTGCTTGCCGCAACGGCTTCTTTCTTAATTATTCATTGTTATCTGTTTTTTTATTTTTTTTGATTTTCCAAATTCCTAAACCAGATAGTGTAGACAGAGCTGCTCCTAACCAAGAAAGTGAACTATGAAGTGTCTCAGCAGTTTTTGGCAAGGATTTCGGTGTAGAACCACCTGTAGTACTTGGTTTTGGTGTATTTGAATGACCATGTCTTATTGGCATCTGGCCTGGATCTCGATCATGAGAATGTATGTCTCCCATTGGATGATTAACATCAGCGTCAGCATCGGCGTCTGCATCGGCGTCGGCGTCTGCATCCGCGTCTGCATCCGCATCCGCATCGGCATCTGCGTCAGCATCGGCATCGGCATCTGCGTCAGCATCCGCATCGGCATCTGCGTCAGCATCCGCATCGGCATCGGCATCAGCGTCGGCATCAGCGTCTGCATCGGCATCAGCGTCAGCATCCGCATCCGCATCAGCGTCAGCGTCGGCATCCGCGTCGGCATCCGCGTCAGCGTCGGCATCGGCATCCGCATCCGCATCCGCATCCGCGTCAGCATCAGCATCCGCGTCGGCGTCGGCATCCGCGTCAGCATCCGCATCAGCGTCAGCGTCAGCGTCGGCATCGGCATCAGCGTCAGCATCCGCATCCGCGTCAGCATCCGCATCAGCGTCGGCGTCAGCATCGGCGTCAGCATCCGCATCGGCATCCGCGTCGGCATCCGCGTCAGCGTCGGCATCCGCATCGGCGTCAGCGTCGGCATCGGCGTCGGCATCAGCATCAGCATCCGCGTCAGCATCAGCGTCAGCGTCGGCATCCGCGTCGGCATCAGCATCCGCGTCAGCATCGGCATCGGCATCCGCGTCAGCATCCGCATCGGCATCCGCGTCAGCATCCGCATCAGCGTCAGCATCTGCATCAGCGTCCGCATCCGCGTCAGCATCAGCATCCGCGTCAGCATCCGCGTCAGCATCAGCATCCGCGTCGGCATCCGCGTCAGCATCAGCATCCGCGTCAGCGTCAGCATCCGCATCCGCATCCGCATCCGCGTCAGCATCAGCATCCGCATCTGCGTCAGCATCCGCATCCGCATCTGCGTCAGCATCAGCATCCGCGTCGGCATCCGCGTCAGCATCCGCATCCGCGTCAGCGTCAGCGTCAGCGTCGGCGTCGGCATCAGCATCAGCATCAGCATCAGCATCAGCATCGGCATCGGCATCTGCGTCGGCATCAGCATCCGCATCAGCATCGGCATCAGCGTCGGCATCAGCATCAGCATCCGCATCAGCATCGGCGTCGGCATCAGCATCAGCATCAGCATCAGCATCAGCATCGGCATCCGCGTCGGCATCAGCATCGGCATCGGCGTCCGCATCAGCATCTGCGTCGGCATCGGCGTCCGCATCAGCATCCGCGTCCGCATCTCCTTCATCATCATCTGGAATAATTGCTGCTGTTGGCGCACTTGCTACACCATTTTCATCATAAGCAATCAATTGGATCTGTTCTAAGGGCACAACATCTTCTGCCGAGACTGGAATAGCAAAATTACCATTTTCATCTGCTTGTCCCTCTGCAATCATATTTCCTTCGTCATCATAAATACGAACTGTGGCATTGGGATCTGCCATCCCAGTCACCTCATAACCATCAGTAGAATTACCTGTAACTTCTACGTTATAAGGAGCAGTGACTTCTTCAGCTGCATAAAACACTGGAGAATAGCCATCAACATTCGAAGCAATAGAGATCGATAGAATGTCTGATTTAAGAATGGTACCGATAAATCCTGCTTCATAAGGAACAGTCATGTCGACACCTGCATTTGTTAAGTCTGCATAAGTAGGATCTTGGATCGTTGTCGGTATAGTAACAGTCGTTTCACCCAAAATACTTGTATCAGCAAGAGTACCAAGGAAAGAAGAACCGACATTCACCAATGCCAAAGCGGTATTAAACGTAAGATTGAACGCTGGCTTGACTGTAACTGCTAAAGCAGTATTGATTGTTCCGGCCGCTGCATCTCCAAGAAGCCCTCCAGTTGAAGTTGCCTCGATTGCTTGAACTGCATTATTGATTCCGTTCAATATATTACTTAAATTTTCTCGTATCACGGTTTCCAAGGCACCGTCTAGCTCTCCGTAGATGTATTCATCCCCTTGCATTTGAAGCTGCAATTCTACTTCAGCAGAAGTCAGTGTACTTAGATTATTCAATAAAGCAAGTTGTTCATAAACTTCCGAAAGGTTCACTGTAGCTAAAGGATTCAAATTAATCAAATCTTCTACTGCTCCTACCAAAGTAGTCACCGCTCCATCTACAATATTTAATAGAGGTGCTAAACTATTTCCTGGAAGCAAAATATCTGTGTAGAAAGTACCCGTTCCATTCGGCGTAACCAATCCTTGCATTTCTTCTGGAATAGCTAAGACAGCACGACGCGTTCCATTAATCACGCTAACATCAATACCACTATTCGCTGATATAACAAAATCAACATCCCGACTCGCCCCCTGAAGAAGAAATGGGGCAGCAGCTGTAGTCCCACTAGTATTCGTTGTACTTAAATTGTTAAACAGTTGCCCACTGATTACATCTGCATGTACTTGTTGAGAACCAATAGTAAATAATGGCGTAGCCATTGAGATTGGTGTGATCCCTAACATCACACCAGCTGCAATGGATGTACCGGCAAGCAAGATTTTTTTCGATCTACTTTTTGCCCGTGCCTTCTGGTTCATACTTTTTTTATAATCCTTTTTCATTTTTTCCTCCTGTCACCCTTCTATCGTTCATCCCCAAATTTTTGATCGTTATAAAAAAGAAAAGATTACAACACCCCTTAGCTATCATTTTTTAATCAAAAAGATATCTTTTTGTGCAGATTTTGTTTTCAACTTAAGTCAGAGGAAGTTTAACAACATCTCAATGATAAATCTATTATTAAGTTTTAATCTTTTTTTAAATAACTATCCAGTTTTCACGAAAATAAAGTACAAAATAATCGATTTTCTATTTTTAGTATAAAATTATGCTTTTTTTATGAGATGAATTATAATGAAATTAAGCATAAAAGAATAAAAAATATTTTTATCTTTTTTGAAGTAAATTTATTCACAAATAAATAAAATAACACAAAAATCAATATTTCGTTTATCAAACTAAAGGTATAGCTTTTCATATAACAAACTTTTTTTATTATAAATTGTTTTTTCTGCATACATTTTTTGTTAAAAATAACATTATTTTTTAATATCAAGATAACTTAAGTACTAATTATTGATTGGAGGAACTAAAATTCATGGATTTTTATTCATTATTGGAAAAGACCACACGTTTACAGATTACTATTCTTGATACCATCTATCATTCCAATAAAATTTGGTCTATCGAACAATTAGCTGAATTCACTGCTTGTGACAAACGTTCTGTACAAAATTATTGTGAACAAGTACGCACCCTCTCTATTAGCGATCAGTTCAGAAAGGAAGGACGTAATTATTTATTTTTAGGTACCAATTCGGATTTTCAAGAATTGATTCTTTCCATTTTGAAGCGCTCGCCTATTTTTCATCTATTGAAAAATTTATGCCTTGACTCGAAAGTAACGATTGCGGAATTCTCTGAAGATAATAACATCAGTGAATCCATCCTTCGGCGGCACATTACTCGCATCAATCAGATACTAAAAAAATATCAACTGCAGATCAAAACAAAAAAAGGCGAGATGTATTTCAAAGGAAGTGAGATGCAAATTCGTTATTTGATTTATTTGATACTATGGCCATCCTATCACAGTGTTGAATGGCCTTTTGCTTCAATAGAGTTTCATCAATTATTTTCAGAAGTGGAGGATTCTTTTGCCATTGTCCATCAAAAACCAAATAAGATAAAAATGATCGAATGGTCCTTTATACTAGCTGTTACTTATCTTCGTTCTCAACAAGGACACGTTATTCCAGCAAAAGAGTTACCTGATTTTTCACTCGACCTTTGGAATGGCTTTGAAAAAATGGCTGAAGAGTTAACAACGAATTATAAACGTATGCGTTTCAGTCTGACAGATAGCATGTTCTTGTTTCTTTGGATGCAATCTCGGGCTGCTTTTTATTTGAAAGAGGACTATCTGCAAACTGCTTTGCGTATCCATACAAAAATTGCGACTCCTGTAAAACAACTGCAGACTAGTTTTTATTCTTATATTCACTCCAATCGATTCAAGTCTGCCCAAATCCATTCAAAAAAGTCGCTGTTGAACAGTACACTGCTCGCAAATGGGATGCATGGATTGCTATTTCCTCAATTTTCGATCGTCAAACATGAAATTACCTCTTTTATCGAGATGAGTTATCCGGCATTCCACCGAGAAATCAACCGATTGACGGAACAATTTAAAAACGAATCTGAGGAACTTGATTGGTTGCATTCTTGGAATTTAGCAGAAGCGTTCATGTTGATCATTTCTCCTACTTACTTTAATAAAGAAATCAAAATCAAATTTGAGAGTGACCTTCCGATTGGTTTGGAGTTAGCATATATGGAAATTCTTCAAGAACAGCTGAGTATGTATTTAAATGTTGTGTTTACTAACGACCTTTTATTCAAGCCGGAATTGATCATCCGAACAACTGATACTTCTTTAAAAACCGTTACTTATGAAGAAGATGTACCTTGCTTGACAATTAGTTATGAAATGTCTAGTGAACAAATCTATTTACTTAGTCAAGAAATCAAAAAACTTCTTGAATAGACAAAAAGACACGACTCCCTAAGAAGTCGTGTCTTTATCCAACAAATTATTATAATTTAGTCACTTCAGCAGCTTGAGGACCGCGCGCACCTTCAACAATCGTAAATTCTACTTCTTGGCCTTCTTCTAGGCTCTTGAAGCCGTCTCCTTGAATTGCTGAGAAATGAACAAATACGTCATCTCCGCCATCTACTGTAATAAACCCAAATCCTTTTTCATTGTTGAACCATTTAACTGTTCCGTGTTCCATAAATGTATAGCCTCCAAAAAAGTTCTTGCAAGTAACCTTGCAAGAACATTATACCCAATTTAGAAAACGCTCGCAAGCTTTCGCTCGCTTATTTTCCAAATTATTTTTAAGACTGATATGATGGAGAAAATAGTTATTTTGCTGCTTCGAAACGTTTATTTACTTCGTCCCAATTAATAACATTCCAGAATGCTGCAATGTAGTCTGGACGTACATTTTTATATTTCAAATAGTAAGCATGTTCCCAAACATCTAAACCTAGAATTGGTGTCTTACCTTCCATCAATGGAGAATCTTGATTGGCAGTAGAGGTAATAGCTAATTTCCCATTCTCCATTACAAGCCAAGCCCAACCAGAACCAAAACGTCCAGCTGCTGCTTTTTTGAATTCTTCTTTAAAAGAAGAAAAATCGCCAAAAGCTTCATTAATTGCTTCTTTTATTGCCCCAGTAGGTTCGCCACCCGCATTCGGTGCCATGATTTCCCAGAAAAATGAATGGTTAGCATGTCCACCACCATTGTTGCGTACAGCTGTTTTGATATCTGTTGGAACAGCATCCATATCAGATAATAATTCTTCTACTGTTTTTTCGCCTAATTCTGGATATTTTTCGATTGCTGCATTTAAATTCGTTACGTAAGTATTGTGATGCTTGTCATGATGCAGGTGCATCGTTTCTTCATCAATATAAGGTTCCAATGCGTCATATGCATAAGGTAAATCTGGTAATGTGTAAGTCATAAAAAAATTCCTCCTCAATGTTTTCTTTATAATGTCTACATTACAAAGAGTAACAAAGAGAAGGAAATTCTTCAATAGTTATGCCTAGTCGTCTTTTTCTCCTTGGCCTACTTCTTCTTCAAAAACCTCAGTTTCTTTGAAAATAAACAACTTGCTGAAAATGTAATTAGCTAGGATAACAATAATTTGAGTGATGATTTTTGCCACATATTCATTGCTGTTCATGACATTGATTAATAACACCATTGCTCCCATGTCCAACCCGTAAGAAAGGATGCGGTAAAAGAAGAACTTACCACATTCAATAAGTGCATGTGTAAAATTCGGTGATTTTGAATGGAATACCCAAAGTTTGTTCGTCACAAAAGCAAACAGTACAGAACAAAACCATGAAATAGAATTGGACAGAGCCATACTTAAATCAAAATATTGGCGTGCGAGGGCAAAACTAACAAAGTTCACAATCGTAGCCAAACCACCAAAAAAGAGATAAACCAGTATCTCCCAATATCCCTTTGCTTCTAAATATCCTTTTATTTGTCGATACTGCTTCATGAGCCAACCTACCTTATTAGAAATTCTTATTTATCATACTCTATTTTTCAGTAACTTTCATCTTTATTTAAAAAAATTAATTTTTTTTGGTCTTTTACATGTGTCTCTGCTTGGATCGTTACATGTGTAATCCCATACTTTAATTTTAATAAAGAAGTTATACGCGGATATACCTTTTCAATCTCGCTTAGCAGCTGATCTTCAAAATCAATATGTCCGTCGAAAATAATAATCTTTTCGCTATACTGCCAAATATGGACATGATGAACATCTTTTACCCCTTCGATTGCTTTGATTTCTTGCTCCATTTTTTCATAGTCGATTGTAGGCGCACTTTGTATCAAAATAGCCGCAGCTTTTTTAATCACTATTATCGCTTCTAACAATATATATATCGAAATGATCAATGTAATAACTGGATCAATCCAATAGATACCGAAAAATCGAATCAAAACTGCTCCGATAATCACACTTATCGAAGACAGTGTATCGCTTAACAAATGCAGATAACTAGATTTTATATTCAAACTTTCGTCTGCTTCTTGTCTCAACAATAACGTCGAAAACAAATTCGCGAGCAATCCGATAACTGCTACTATCAGCATCAAATGACTATTTATCTTTTCTGGGGAATTGAACCGTTTGAATGCTTCAACAGCTAAGAACAAAGATAATATGATCAGTATGAATGAGTTGATGAACGCACTCAATATTTCTAAACGCTGGTAACCGTACGTATGCTTTTCATTTGCTTCTTTTTGGGCCATTTTTTGTGCTCCATAAGAAAAAATGATTGCTAATGTATCACTAAGGTTATGAAAAGCATCTGAAACAAGAGACAAACTTCCCGACGCAACCCCTCCAATAAATTCTGATAAAGTGATCACCGCATTCAGCACCACTACCCCAAATAGCTTTTTTGATGTTCTCTGTGGCTGTGTATGCACGATTCATTCCTCCATTTTATTTGTATTGGATAATCTTAAATCAAGAATAACATTTTTTTGATATTTCACCAATCATTCAGATGTTTCCTTAAAGCACTTGTATTTCACTTGATACTTCGCTAGAATTGCAAGTGATGACACTACTAGATGAGGAGTACTTATGACAACAAAACAATTAATTATCAGTTCCTTTATACGATTCAAAGACCTTAAGGAGGCGAGAAACGTTCCATTTTGGAAAGCTATTGTCTATCTTCTGGTTTTGAGTGTAATTATGGCTCTGCCAATCTCTTTTCAAGTTTTTCAAGTCTTAAATAACATTCAATTGGATGGACAAAAGATTGCTACCCGCATTCCTGATTTTACAGTCCAAAGCGGACAGCTTCAAACAAAAGAAAAAGAAGGTTTCATTTACCAAACAAACTCCATTATCTTTACATTTGATCCAGAGGGAAAACGTACAGAACAAGACATCTCTACTGATTTGATGGGAAATTTCGTTAGTGTCGGGATGTTAAAAGACAAACTTATCATTGCTCTTCCCAATACAGGCACTACCTCTGCTTTATTGAATAATAATCAGTTAGAACTTCCCTACACCAATGAATCTTTAAAAAATTTAACAGGTAAGCAGCTTCGATCCTTCTTAAGTGAAGCATCTATACCGATTTGGGTAAAAGCCCTGACCTTTCTATTTTCGATTTATCCTAGTTTCTTGAATCTGCTGATCACTTTACTATTTGCCAATGTCGCTGCTTTTCTCTATGCACGCTTTCGACTAACAAAAGCTACTTTCCTTGATTGCTTGAAGACATTGATTTATTCAATCTCGTTACCGACTATCATTGCAACACTCTTGATGATCTTTCTCCCTTCTTTTGACACTAGTGCATTTATTGCTTTTGCAGGTATCTTTATTTTTGCTCAAGCTGTCAAAGGATGGTCAAAAATATCGATCAGTTAGAAATACAGACAACTTATTATTTCAACTTCAATAAACTCTTTTAGAGGTTGTGGCAGAAGCTACTTCTGGAACACCGTTTATTCGGAAAAAGAGTTGTGACACATCTTTTGTCACAACTCTTTTTTATTTATACAATATTAATTTCTAAAAAAGCATGGCACTTCAAAGTTCTTCTTATATGCGCTACACTTAAAGTAAAGAAAGGCGGGTAATCAACTATGTCAGAAAGAATCATTTACGCAGATCGTCCATTTCGTGACGAATTTATCGAAGAAATCCATACTATAGCGCCTGGTTATGTCTTCAAGACAGAATTACAACCAGAAGATCTACCAAATGTAGAAATCAGTTTAGGTTGGAACTCAAACTATCAAGAAAAACTATTAGCCTCTTCTAACTTGAAATGGGTACAGTCTATCTCAGCGGGAGTTGATCAACTCCCACTTGAAGCATTTTCAAAAAAACATATCTTACTTTCAAATGGAAGTGGTATTCACAGTGAATCGATCACCGAGCACGTATTAGGAATCATTCTAGGTTATTCTCGCGGTCTTTTCCAAGCACAAAGGGCACAGAGTGAAATGAAATGGTTAGGTTCCTCAATCCATTACCAACCTATCCAAGGGAAAAAAATATTAATCATTGGAACTGGCCATATTGGAAAAATGATTGCAAAGAAAGTCAAAGCATTGGATATGATCTGCTATGGAATCAATACATCCGGTCATCCAGCAGAAGGAATGGAAAAAACTTTTTCTTTAAAGCAACTTCAGGAAGTTCTTCCTGAAGTAGATTTCGTCGTCAATATCTTACCTCTAACGGAGGAAACAACTGGACTCTTTGATCAACACATATTTGAACACTTTGATTCAAAAGCTGTATTTATCAATGTCGGTCGTGGCGCTTCTGTTAAAACGCAAGATTTGATACAAGCATTAAACAAGCAGCAACTTTCCTTTGCAGCATTAGACGTTTTTGAGGAGGAGCCTCTACCACAAAATCATCCTCTTTGGAAAATGGACAATGTACTGATCACGTCCCATATTGCAGGTTTGACACCTGATTTTCAAAAGAAATTAATGTCTATTTTTTTAACTAATCTAAAAAGCTACCTTGCTACTCATGACCTTCAAACCAATCAAGTCAAATTGTCTGCAGGATATTGATAGCTGAATCAGCCTATTTTAAGCAAGAGGGTGTGACAACTTGTCACACCCTCTTGCTTCTATTGTTTTTTAAAGTGATAGGTTGGTTCTTCTAGTTTTGGATCATAATCTACAAGTAAATCATATCCTTTAAAAAACCATTCATCTGCATCCTCAATAAAAAACAGTGTCCCATCTATTTCCACTTTCTTGACAGGATGTTCAGGCTGTTCCACTGACATCCCAATCGAAAAACCATCATGAACTTCTGTTTTGCCGTAGACTTTTCCAAAAAAACGTATTCCGTAAGTTTCTGGCAGATCGATTTCTGATTCAAACCATTTTTGTGCTTTTGGCGTTACTGTTAATTCCATCCTAACAACCTGCTTTCTATTGATTCATCTTATCGTCTAAAATATCCACATCGCCTGTCTCACCAATCACTAGCAGATTATCGTTTTCACGAACGTATTCATCTGCTGCAGGTGAAGCGATCACCGTTTGATCTACTCTGCGAATTGCAACTACTGTTAAGTCAAAACGTTGTCTAAAATTTAATTCAGATAATGTTTTATTGAAAAATCTAGGATTGGATACTCGGATTTCTGCTAAAGAATATTTATCTGACAACTCTAGGTAATCTAAAATATTCTTTGATACTAAATTGTGCGCAATCCTTATTCCCATGTCTCGCTCGGGATGGACGACGCGATCAGCTCCGATCTTTTCAAGTACTCTGGCATGATACTCATTTTGGGCTTTTGCTAAAATATTTGGTACGCCCATTTCCTTTACCATCAGAGTAACTAAGATACTGGCTTGAATATCTTCTCCAATAGCGACAATTACATGATCGAAATTTCTTATGCCTAATGATCGAAGTGTCATTTCATCCTGTGCATTTGCCACAACAGCATGAGTGGCTATATTCATATATTCATTGACCCGATCTTCATTACTATCAATAGCCAGTACTTCTTGACCAGCTTCGATCAGTGTTCGGCAGATACTTCCGCCAAATCGTCCAAGACCTACAATTGCAAAATTTTGTTTCACCGTTTTCCTCCTTTAGTATCTTCTTTTCTCAGTATAACAAAGCCTTTACAAAAACAAAAGCAAGCATTCTTTTGCGGAAAAAGAGGTTGTAAAAGAGACGTTCAACCTTGAGCGACGACAAAATCGTGCCTTATTACCGATAGCAGTCTCTTGAATACTGTTTATTCAGAAAAAGGGACTGCGACACGACTTTTGTCACAGTCCCAAACTTTCCCCACTATCTTTCTTGTATAGTTTGTTTCACTATAAATTTTCGCCAGTCATACTCTCTACAATTCCTTTGGCGATCATATCGATATTATTTCGGATATTTGCTACATCATTTGTATTCGTTATGAAGCCTAACTCAGCTAAACGGTAAGGTATCCCTCTTGATTGCAATACATTCATGTTTAGTAAGTCAGCTCGCAGATTGATCCCTCCTGTGTTTTGTACCGATCCCCAAAGACCTACATAATTTCGTATGACGTTGGCGATTGCATAATTTTGTGCAGTCAATGAGTTCCCATTACGATGAGCGATTACATGACCGCCCGTGCTAACCCCAATGACGCCACTGTCTAAATGAAATTCTGATACAGAAGAAAATGAACTGCTAATCGTATATGCACCTTGCATACGTTGAGAATCTTGATACATATCTGCAGCTGTATTATAAAAAGTGATCCGATTCCTCGTTAAACGAGCAGCCCATCTTTGTAAATGAGGCATCAATTCTCCTCTAGTAAAATCACGCTCATTGACACCATTATAAGAAGCACCAGGATCATTGACTCCATGTCCCATCACAAATAGATGGTTAATAGATGTCTGATAAGGATTCGTCGTTGGTCCAGGGGCTGCTGCACCTTTTTTGACAATTACGACTTGGATTGCTTCCATTGGCAAATTCAATCTAGATGTTCCAGCATATTGATCATTTTTTGCCCAATCTAACCAGCCAAGACGTGCTGAATGGACTCGGTAATAAATGTCATAGAAACGATTTAATTGTCCAGTCAAACGTATTCGAACTGCCTCTGTATGAAGAGCTCTTCCAGTTGTTCCCGAAATCTCGTTATTTCTACTATAATTTTGCCAACCTATATTTTGTACATGACTTGTATACTCCACTACACCAGGAAGTGGCGTGTTTGCTACATTGATTCTTAAAGCTTCTATCCTAGCGCTTTGCCCTGTCAGCCCCGCATTGTTTCCATTGCTTTGAACAGATTGCCAGCCAATATTTCGTAAATGTGCTTGGTAGTTTATGGTTGGTACCGTTAGTTTATTTTTTTCATAATAAGAAATAGAGGTAGTTGGCCCATTCTGCCCCTTTACTACTAACTGAACTTGGATTGCTTCCATTTGAAATGAAAAACCAGAGCTACCAGCTTCACTTCCATTCTTTGTCCAGCCTAACCATCCGAATTCCGCTGAATGTACTCTGTAATATACATCAAAAAATTTATTTAAATCATCTGTTAACTGTATTTTTACTGCTTCAATTCTTTTGTTTTGACCATTAGTACCAGAGATATCATTATTTTCTTGCTCTTTTTGCCAACCAATGTCTTGAATGTGGCTACTGTATTTAACTGTACCAGAAAATTCAGAATCGGTTACATTCATACGAATAGCTTCTAACCTAAGTTTTTCTCCTACAGTTCCAGCTGTTAACCCATTTGATTGTGGATTCTGCCACCCTATATTTTGGATGTATGTTTGATAATTGATATTTGGAGGAATTAAAGAATTTCTTTGGTAGTAAGCTGTGCTTTCCAAAGGCCCTTTCTTCCCCTTTTCTACTAACTGAATTTGTATGGCTTCCATGCGATAACTAAAACCTGAAGTTCCTGCATCTTTTCCGTTCTTTGCCCACCCTAGCCATCCAAACTCTGCTGAATGTACTCTATAGTAAATATCATAATATTGACTTAACTGACCTGTTAAACGAATACGTATGGCTTCCATACGAAGTGAATTTCCCGTTGTACCAGAGTTACCACCATTTCTAACATATGATTGCCATCCTTGTTCTTGAATATGACTGCTATATTCAATGTCACCATTTAATGAACTGTTGTTCACTTGAATTCTGATAGCCTCTATCCTTTTTTTCTGTCCAGTTGTTCCAGCAACTTCTCCATTAGCAGTTGGTGTTTGCCAACCAATATCTTGTACATGTGTTTGATAGGTGATCGTAGGAGTCGCAGCTAACGCACTTCGTCTATAAATTGGTGAACGATCTGTGGTTTCGTCAGAAGTTTGTGCTGTTTCTTTTGTCTGAGATTCATTTTTTTCAGCTTCTACAATGACCGTGAATTCACCGAGGACTTTTTCAGCGTTCTTCAACTCTACCTTAGCTTCCCCAGCTTCTTTTGCTGTTACTTTACCGTTCTCATCTACTTCTATTACTGATGGGTCAGAAGATTCCCATAACGGATCCGATATGATACTTCCATCGGGGACACTCGTGTACGCAAGTTGTTTTGTTTCTCCTTTCTTCAATATTATAGATGATGAATCAGGTACGATAGAATCAGCCTCTTTTTGTTCTGGTTCCATATATTCGACCGTCACTTTTACTGTCAATGTTTTTTCTGCTGCTTCTTCTAATACTGCGTCATCTGAAAAATCTACTTCATAAATATAGCTTAATGGAGTCTGTTCGTTTGAATAAAAGTGATTTCCATCATACTGCCATTTTTCTGTTTCTAAAATCGTTTGTTCTTTCTCTGGTTTCAGCGTGTCATCATTTATTTCCCATTTATTATCCATTTTGTTTGCAATACTTGTAACCGTTTGATTTTCTCCCTTAAAATACGTTAATTCGCTATTTTGGGAAAGATCAATTTTTGAAAGTTGGTTAGATGAAACATCTAAATATGCTAATTTCTTTAATTCATGTACATCTAATTCTTTCAGCTCATTGTTTTGTACTTCGATCTTCGTTAAATTTTTAAAGAAATTGACTCCCTCTAGTGTCTGTATCTGTAACCCTTCCAAGTTTAACTGTGTTACTTCCAATAATTCATTTGATAAGTAACCATCTTTATCTGTATCAATCATTTCCAACAACCAATTTCGAAAATGATCATCAGGAAAATTGCTTTTATTGATTTCTATTTTTTCTGTTATTTCATTATTTTCTGAATATTCTCCTGAATCTTCTTCCTTAGCTGAGGCCTGTGGCAAGGAGTCGTCTGTACTTTCATGGGTCGTCGACTCACTCATTGGTTGTGTGGAAGTCTCTGTTGTATGTTCCGTTTTTAGCTCATCAGAAGTGCTGCTTTGAGTAACAGCATAAGCATTTGGCGCAATTGATCCTGTCAATAACAACAGGCTTAAGAATAGTCCTATCCACTTTTTCTTCATAATTTCCTCCCTCGTTCTTTCACTTTTCGGGTAAAGTTTTCTCCTATTACTATTAAACTATAAAAAAAGAAAAATGAACAGTTGGTGAACAGAAAAAGAGATTAAAAACAGGATGAATCCTTTATTTTATGTAAAAAAAGAGGGTAGATTAGCTAAATCTTTCCCTCAAAAAATCATTATTTCACCAAACCATGTTTGAATGCATAGATAGCGGCTTGTGTACGGTCTTCCACTTCTAGCTTAGCCAATATATTGGAAACATGTGTTTTTACTGTTTTCAGTGTAATGAACAATTCGTCCGCTATTTCCTGATTACTTTTTCCTTCAGAAATCAACATTAAAATTTCATTTTCCCGATTCGTTAGTTCTTCATGTAATACAGGCTCATTTCGCCGACTCATTTTTTCCATCATTTTTGTTGTCACTTCTGGTTCTAATACTCGCTCGCCGCGTTGCGTTGCCCTTATAGCATCAGCAATTTCATGTGCGGTAGAGGTCTTCAACAAATACCCTGCTGCACCTGCTTCAATGGCAGGATAAACTTTTTCGTCATCAATAAAACTGGTTACGATAATGATTTTAGCTTCTGGCCAATCTTTTAAGATTGCTTTTGTTGATTCGATACCATCCATTTCTTCCATGACTAAGTCCATTAAAATGACGTCCGGTCGAAGTGTCATCGCCTTCTCATAGCCTTGTCGTCCATTTTCAGCTTCTCCAATTACTTCAATGTCTTCTTGAATAGATAAATAAGAAGAGACACCTAAGCGCACCATTTCATGGTCATCTACTAATAAAACTTTTATCATCCTTATCTATGCCTCCTTCATCAAAGGGACCTTGATTTCTACACTTGTACCTTGCCCTTTAAAACTAATGATTTTTACTGTTCCACCAATACCAGCTACTCGTTCTTTGATATTGTTCAATCCATAACTTCCCGTTTTCGTTTCATTCATATTAAACCCTGTTCCGTCGTCAATAATACGTAACAAAAGATTATTGTCTATTTTGTGCAAATATACCTCTAATTCATTGGCTTTGGCATGTCTTAATGTATTTGATAACAATTCTTGAACGATTCGGAACAAGTGATCCTCAATGGAACTAGATAGTTTTACATCTTCTACATCCCATTTCAGCGAAATCTGGATTTTATTTTGCAATTCCTTCAATAACTGCTCGATACCTTGCTTTAAACTTTTCTCTTCTAAATTGACTGGACGCAGATGAAGAAGCAGCGCACGCATCTCAGACTGGGAAGCGTTGATGATCTCTGCTACCATTTTCAACTGCTTGCGGAACATTTCTGGTGTCTCGCTTTTTTCTGCTTGCTCCGTTAATGCCGACATCATCATCATTGCTGCAAACAATTGTTGCGAAACTGAATCATGCAGCTCACGGGCTAATCGATGTCTTTCTAATTCTAAAATTTCTTCTTTGGTTTGTCCATCTACATATTGGGGACGGCTCGTTACAATTTGTAATTCACTAGATACTTCAATCATTTTTTCTTTTATTTTAGTGATTTCCTTATCAATATCTTTGATGTATAAATCGTCCGATGCACTTGGGATCGGAAGAAGCAACAATTTGGATTCATAATTGCCAGAAGAGAGTGCACGCAGCTTTTCTTCGATTTTCCCGTATTTTGTCTTTTGAATAAGTGATAATAATAGAAAGACGATTAATCCTACACCTAAGGAAATAGCTAACAAATGGAAGATAAGCGGAACATATAATAAACGTGCACGCAGTAATTCTCCCCACCAATGACTTTGATTACTGGCATAAAAATAAGTGAAAAGTGAAAATAGAATAATAAGGAAAGCCGCAATCCCCGAATAAACAGCTAGCATCGCTCTGGATATTTTTCCCATCATATTCGTATCACCTCGACATCTCCAATCAAGGTATTAGTAATAATCTTCAGTCTACGAGGGTTTTCATCATAATCACTGCTGTAGATTTTGATTTGTTCATTTTTCAAAGAAAATTGCTCTTCTTCAAACAAGACATTTCCTACTAATGTCGCATGCTCTAATCGGATGGCTACGCCCAAAGGTACTAAGATTCGTGTTCTGCCTATCCCTTTTCTTACAATCACAATATTATCATCTTTTGGCAAAAGCGTATTGCCCAAATCTATGATAGTATCACCAGAAATGACGGCGATGTTGATATCGTCCCATTCATAGACGTCGTTTCCAATACGTTGGTTACCGAATAATTGCTGTCTTTTCCGCTCATTATTATGTGTTTTTAATTGCTCTGTTTGGACCATCATGATCTGTTTCTTTCGCCAAAAAGCATTTTTGGTTAAATCTATCCCTGAAATCTCTACACCTTTTAGTCCAATAAATAAAACGGCAAATACAGCCATCATCCATAAAGCAGGACTGTTGACTAAGCTAAAAAAAATGACCAAACTTCCTAATATCAATTGAAAATTTTGAAATTTAGTACGAGGATGTTTGCGCATAGCTAGATATATATTGAAAATACCGAATATCACTAAAAACAAAAGTCCAGTATTGTTTACGATTTGCCAAACAGCAAATAACAGCAGTAGTGCTTCAACTACCACAAAAAAACGCCAAGAACTATTCATCGCTCTTTCTCCCTCCTGACACATTCTCATTTCATCATACCTATTTTTTTAACTGTTGGCTATAGGACTTTAGATGTAAGATCGTTTGTTGAAATCTAAAATACACAAAGAGAAAAAGATCTAGAGTGTATCATCAGTGAGATGAACTCTCTAGATCTTTCAGTCAGACTACGCTTGTTCTACTTTGACGATTTTAACTAACATATCGCCACCTGGAGTAGCAATAGTTACTTCATCATTTTTACGTTTGCCAATCAATGCTTGCGCAATAGGAGAATCATTGGAAATTTTGCCAGAAAACGGATCTGCTTCAGCACTTCCGACAATCGTGTACTCTTCTTCTTCTCCATCTGGTAGTTCGATGAATGTAACTGTTTTACCAATTGATACCTCATCTGCATCTACACCGTCGTTATCGATGATTTGAGCAAAACGAATCATATTTTCAATTGTTGTGATTCTTCCTTCAACAAATGCTTGTTCATCTTTCGCTGATTCATATTCAGAGTTTTCGGAAAGATCTCCGAAACCGCGGGCAATTTTGATTCGTTCAATGATTTCCCCGCGTTTGACTGTTTTTAGTTCTTCTAATTCTTTTTCTAATTTTTCTTTACCTTCTAGAGTCATTGGATAAACTTTCTCTACCATGTGTAACGTCTCCTTTTTTCGATAAAATACCGCAAAAGGTAATCTTTTGAGGAATATAGTCCAAAAAAGATTACCACGCTTTTCTTCAAATGTAAATGTTTTTCTAAAAATGATCAATGTCTAGAGCCTGTTTTTCTAAGAATTATTTACATATTTTTCCACTAATTCCATATGTTCTTCATATGTTTTAGCGAAATAAACATTTCCAGTGCTCGTATCTGCTACGAAATAATAATAGTCATTTTCTGCTGGTTCTAATACTGCCTTGATTGCCTCTTCGCTTGGATTGTCAAAAGGTCCAGGTCCATAGCCGGTATTGGTATACAAATTATATGGTGAATCTACAGCTGTATCTTCATACGTCACTAATTCTTTGTGTTCACCTAATGCGTATAAAACAGAGATATCTGACTGAAGTGGCATATTTGCCTTGATTCGGTTAAAGAAGACTTGTGCAATGTTTTTACGATCGTTTTCTTTTACGCCTTCTTTTTCAACTAGAGAAGCTAGAGTTAAAACTTCTTGTACAGTCAAATTTTTCTGCTTGATAGCTGAATAATAGTTTTGCATGACCGTATTCGTCTTGTTCACCATTTCAATCACTAGATCCTTAAGCGAAGTACTCGTGTAATAATCATATGTGGCTGGGAATAAGTAACCTTCCAAACGGTATTTTGTGTTCTCAGCTTTAGATGCACTTTCCAACAGTTCTGGGAATTTTTGGTGCAACTCATTAAAGAAAGTCTCATCATTCACTAAATCTAAAAATTCTTTCTTGTCTTTACCAGTTACCTTCGCTACCCGTTCAGCAATCTGATCGATATCGTACCCTTCTGGAATGGCAATTTTCCCATCTGCAACTTTTGTTGGCTCAGAAGTGCCGCCTTCTTGCAGCTGTTTGCCAATCTCGTCAAGAGTCATATTAGGCGCTAACTGATAATAGCCAGCTTGAAAGCCAGTTAAATTTTTAAATTTTGTATAATAATTGAAAACAATCCCGCTTTTAATAATATTGTCCTTCTCCAAAATCTCACCAATCTGCTTGTTAGAAGAGCCACTCGGGATCTCCACTTGGACTAATTGGTCATCTGATTTATCTAAAGGCTTCAACCCGCTATCTACATAACGATACACGGTAAATCCAAGAAATCCGCCAATAATTAATAATGTAAGAGCAATCACTAAAATGATCTTCCTCACAATCTTATCTTCTTTTTTACGCAGATTTCTCCGCTTGTCGATTATATCTGCTGTAGCTGCCTTACTGGCTTCTTTTTTATCTTTACTTGGGTGTTGTTTGTTTCCTGACAAAACAACTCCTCCTTACTATCATCTTCGTAACTCTGTTTATTATACATGAAATTTCTACTGCCGTGAATTATTTTACCAAATATTATGTCAAAATTGTAAGTGGCAAATACTCTTTTTGAGGATTACAATGAAAAATAGTTAAAAATGGATAGAAAGGAATTAACATGTCAAAAGGAAAACATCGAAAAAAACAAAAAATTTCTATTTCTTTTCTTGTAATTTTATTATTGTCTGTCAGCTTCTTTTCAACAGGCATCATTATAGGAGGTCAATTAACAAAAATACCTCAGTCCCAAACTTATAAAGCGGAGCCAACACAACTTACTTCCAATTTAACGCCCGATGAGCAGAGGCTTGCTAGCAAAATTGATCAATTACTACAAAAATCAGATTATATCGGTTCGATTTATGTTCGCAAAAATAATCGCGTACTATTAGAAAAAGGATATGGATATGCAAATCTGCGCGTAAAAGAATCGAATTCACCTTCTATTTACTATCAAATCGGTTCGATTCAAAAAGCAATGACTGCTTTACTGATACTAAAACAAATCCAAGCTGGTAAGTTAACTTTTGACACAAAGTTAGCAGAATTTTATCCTCAGATTCCTGGAAGTCAGCAAATCACAATCAAAAATATGCTTTATATGCGCTCTGGTCTTCATCGAACTGCTTCTCCCGACAAACCTATGTCGGATAGTGAAATCATTCAGTTCGCCCTTCATCATTTGAAACTTACTGATTATGATACGTATCATTATGAACCATTGAATTATACATTGCTTACAGGGATATTGATCAAACTAACGAATCAGCCTTATGAAACTCTTCTAAAAAAAGAAATCATTCGTCCTCTCCATCTAGAACATACAGATTTTTATGACAATGTAAAAAATTCGCCTCAACATGCTGTATCTTACCAGATGTCTGCAACTGACGATTATTCAAAAGCATTGATCGAGCCTGAAACCGACATCCGAAATGAATTAGGTACAGGAAACATAAGTATGTCTGTTTATGACTTGAACAAATTCTTTACCAGTGTTCTTTCTGGCGGTATCATACCAAAAGAACTACTTTTCTCATTGTGGCAAAATAATGGTGATAAACATCCTTACAGCGGCGGTGTTTACAGTGGAAACGATTATATCCTTGCTCAGGGGAATATCAATCGATTCCATGCAGTAGTGGCGATGAAAAAAGACACTAAAGATGCCATCGTTATGGAAAGTAATATCCAATCAGATAAAAACATCAAATTGCCGGCCACTGATTTAAGAAATCAGATTTATGAACTGATGGAAGGTGTTAATTTAAAAAGCTAAGTCGAAACAAAAAAACCAGCATCTTGCTGGTTTTTGTTTTAGTTGATTTCTGACTTTAAATACCGTTCCATTCCGCTCAATATATCAAATTTAGGCTGATAGCCTAAAGAACGAATTTTTGAAATATCCGCTAAGGAATCACGAATATCCCCTGAACGCTCCGCTTCATATTTAAGCGCTAGCTCTGTTCCTAAGATTTGATCAATTGAATGGATCAATTCAAGTAGCGTAGTGCTTTTTCCTGTACCGACATTGAATTGCTGTCCTAAAGCTTTTTCTTCCTTGGCAACAAGTAAAAGTACTTGTATAACATCTTCTATATAAACAAAGTCTCTAGACTGACTCCCATCGCCAAATAAAGTAAATTCCGCTTTTTCTCCTGCCAATTGTTTTTTGTAACGATCCACTAGAATCGAAATGACTCCGCTATATGGAGAGTTTGGATTTTGATTTGGACCATAAACGTTAAAAAATCGGACAGCACTAGTCGGAACATCATATAAATGACAGTAATCCAAAACATATTGTTCTGCTGCAAACTTATCGATAGCATATGGTGTTAATGGACGGATGACTGATTCTTCTTTTTTTGGCAATGTTGGTTCATCACCATAAACTGCAGCTGAGGAACTAAATACTAATCGTTTTAAATCAGATTGATATTTTCGTGCTAATTCAAGCAATAAAAGCGCACTGTCAAAATTTACACGATGTGTTTCTAAAGGCCGTTCTACAGAATCTGCCACACTAGCTACAGCAGCTAGATGAAAAATATAGGCAAACTGATATTCTTTCATGATTCTTTCCATCAATTGAGGATCTGATACATCCCCCTCAATGAAAGTCACTTGTTTCTCCATATCCAAGTTTTCTTTTTTTCCCATTGATAAATCGTCGACTACTACGATTTTGTTTTCTTTTCCCAAATAATTCGCTAGCGTTGAACCGATAAAACCAGCTCCGCCAGTAATCAATATAGTATCCACAAGTTTCACTCCAATTGCACATATTTATTTTCTATTAACTTAAATATCAAACTAATTATCGGCTTTCATTAGATGCCAAAATTCTTTGGCACTTTTTACCAAATTTTTTCTAATAATAAATATATATACTAAGAAACTAATTAAATAAACAACCATACTTAAGAACCCACCGTCGAATACTATGTTACCAATAATAAACAAGATTGTTAATACGGTTTCTAATATAATTTTACTTCCTACTTTTACATCTAAGTATTTGCATAAGAAAAATTCTGCAAGATTACATCTTAATGCTAAACTAAATAAAATTAGTCCTACTGCAAGCATTATATTTCCAACTAAGAAAATAATAACTATAGCAAACAACAATGTTAATGATAAAGTAAGTATATTTACAAACAAAATTGTTTTTTCCTTACGTATTGTTTTTAAATAGGTATTTATCAATAAAGACATTCTTCCCTCGTAAATAACAATAGGAAATAGAATTCCCATATATTGAAGACTATCAGCATATTCTGGTAACCACATGCTTAAAATATATCTAGCTGGAACATAAAAAATTAAAAAACTATACGTAATTGGTACAAACAAATCTCTTATTGTTTTAAATAACCATGGAAGTTTCTCTTTATTCGAACGACGTAGCAGTGGAAACATTACTATACCTATTGCATTAATAAACGTCAAAAACATATTAGAGATACTCAAAGTAAAAGATAGTTTACCGAAAATTTCAATTGTCCATCTTTGTTCTACAAAAAAACGAATTGAACCAATAATAAGCATACCTGCAATACTTGATAACATCAATTTACTACCAATATTGATATTATCAACAATTTCTCTTAAAATAGATTTAAATTTAAGTATATTTCTTTGCCAAACCATATCAGAAATTTGCATCATTCCCCATAAAGTGATGATTAGTTTTGAAATGATATCTAATATAATCAGCCAAAAAAAGTTTCGTCCGCCTATAAAAAAGTACATTCCTATCATTATTACATATAAATATCTGTCGCCACGAGATAATTGAGCATACTCTTTTATTCTGTTTGTTGATTGTAACACATATAATATAAATGTTTTCATTATCGTAATAACAGAAACTACTGCTGTTAAAGTCAAAATCATTTTCTTATAAGATGGAGGCATGAAGAACTGACTAAAGATAATAACACCTACAGATAATAGGGTCTCAAAAAGGCATAGATACCAAAACTGCGAACCTAGATTATCTTTATCTAGATTTTCATATTCTTCACCGCCAATTTTTAAATAGATACCATCTATCCATCCTAAATGCAAAAAACCAACATAAGAAGAATAAAACACATACAGTTGCCAGTAACTATATTCCCTTACTCCAAGCAGTTTAGGCACAAATAAATTCAATAGTACGGAAATAGCTAAAGTTATGAAATTTGCTCCAACCGTATAATATAAGTTACGAAAAACCATTTTTGCCTTCGTGTTCAAGTTTTATCACATCATCTTTCTAAAAAACTATAATCATTTATCTGAATCAAATCGTATAAAGTTGTTGATCCAATTCTTTAGAGTGTATTTTTCTAATATTTTATCTGGTACCGGAATATATGGGGTATTTAAAAATTGTTTTAGTTCAGATAAAGGTCGTTCTGTTAGTAAAAAACAATTCTGCTCATTATAGAAATCCTGATATTTTACCATATTATTATTGGTTATTAGTTTTACTCCCAAAAAAATCGACTCAATAGGTCTAAGAGACAGTCCTGTTTGATTTTCTTGAACAATATCTAATATCGCTTTCGAATTTCCTTCATAGTTGATTACCTCTTGATAACTTAACGGCTTTTCATATTGATAAGTTGAAGAAGAATTTCGACTAGAATCTACAATATAGATCATTGAATCTATACCTACTTCTTTGAAAAAAGTTTGAAGTTCTGTTAAATAAGTTAATCGTCCTTTATCTATTCCTATAAAGCACAATTCAGACTTATATTTTTTCTCATGTGAAACGACTTTTAAGCTACTCGTATCAATAAATTGATTATTATAATTTAAGTAAAACTGTTCAACGTCTTTTTTATCAAATGACCAGATTTCGCAATTTAGTCCATCAAAGAAGTCAATAGGTGTATCTACTGAAACAGGATTACTATACCAAATAATAATACGAACATGTGGATAATGTTTATTTACGTACTTGATAACTGATTTTGAAAAAAAATGTGAATTTAGTATTAGTAATTCTATCCCATTTAATCTTTTTTTCCAGTCACCATATGCTATTCTGGAAAAAGTAGTATTAATATATCTGTCAAGATGATTTAAACATTTGACAAACATATTTCTTTTTTTAAAATAACTGTTTACGTCTATTCCAAGTTCAATTGCGTCTGTTGAATAAAGGACAGATTTTTTATCTAGGGTAATAATCATTATCTTATTATAGTCTATCATTCTTATTCATCCTTACTTCGATTACAAATTAATTTAATTCATATAGTTACTTTTCATAAAATTTATAGGGATGATGTGAAATTCTTTCTTCTTTTGGCGGAAGTTTCATATAGTCCCCGTATCTCAGTTCCAAAAACTTTTTCCGATCTCTAATTGCTTTAAATTTATGCCCCTCAAATTCTACGTCCTCATAATGCTCAAACCATTCTATCGGAAAAACTCCCCATACTTCATTAATAAATTCCATGTACCCACAGTACTTCGTCTGTTCAATCGGATACTTACGCACTAATTCTTCATATTTATTTTTCCAGAATGAGTAATTTCCTTTTTTCAACAGTCGACGGTACTTAGGATAATAAATCACCCTTTTAACCATTGCTTTAACTTTTGATCTGGATATAGCGTACGAATGGTTTAATGTAAACATCATGTTTGCACGATAGAGTTCACATAAATCGCCAAATTGTTTTCGTTCTTCTGGATTTTCTGGAAATCCATCAAAGGGGAAAATATCTACAAAGACTCCTAAATCAGGATCTTCACTACTATAATATTGCTTCGTTACCGCTTTTGTATTAGGATCAACTAATTTTGCGTAACAATATCTATAATTATCTCTCGTTTCAAAACTTAATAATTTATACGAATCATCATTTTTAAGAAGTTGGATTAATCGTTCATAATTAGGTCTGGTCAAAATAATATCCAAATCATCATCCCAAGGAATATAACCCTGATGTCGCTCTGAACCAATTAAACTTCCATAAAATAATGAATACTCAATCTGATTTTCTCTACAAATTTGGTCTATATAAACAAGGATTTCTACGCTTATACGTTGGATATCTTTAATCTTTAATTCTCTCATTATTCTGATATACCTCCCTTACCTACCACAGGATGTTTTTTTGATATATATCCCAAATATAGCCAAAAGATGAGGCTTCCTAATTTATTTACTAATACTAATTCTGTTAAAAACATAGCAGAAATCAAAATTGCAAGTACTACCATGGTATTTAATACATACGAATCGTAGTCTTTTATAGTACGCATAAATAGTTGTCGCAATGTATTCCAAATCTTAATTCCAAGAAATACAAGTAGCGGTATAGTCCCTAACAGACCTGTTGTTGCTAATAAATAGAAGATAAAATTATGGGAAGTTTGTTTTTTTGTTGCAATGAACGTATTCGGTAATTCTTTTTGAGCATAATTAACCAAATTACGAGGTGAACTCCCGACAAGCGGACTACTTTGAAAAATCTCAAACGAACTTTTCCATAAAGCAAAACGATTATTAGACACATCGTCCTTATTTACAACATCATCCCGTTTTAAACTGATAGAATTCTGATCTTTATCTGGATTTTCAGACTTTCTAGGAACATATCTTGCTGTTATATTGATCAATTTAGGGGCAGCATATTTCCCTGCTTCAGCAATTCCTAAAACAGCTCCAGTTCCAATAACCCCACAGATTACTGCCAATAACAATTTAGAAGCAATCGTCTTCCCAAATCGGTTATAGACAATAAAGAAGATAGCAAAATAAGCACACAATACCAAAGCAATCTCTGCTGTTCTTGATCCAGACAAAATGATGTAAGCAAATTGAAGAAGGATCGTAACTA
The DNA here is from genome assembly GCF_040886985.1 of Enterococcus sp. C76. Lineage (NCBI taxonomy): Bacteria > Bacillati > Bacillota > Bacilli > Lactobacillales > Enterococcaceae > Enterococcus > Enterococcus sp. C76. The sequence goes on from NZ_JBFOEY010000004.1 coordinate 97,866, forward strand.
TGCTATAAATTTTTGCCATTTTGTTTTTATTCGTCATTAATAGCTTTACAGCAAGAAAAACAACTGCTACAGAAGTTGCACCGGCAAAATTAGGATCAGAAAAAATACCATACAAACGGTTTTCGACAAATCCTGCTCTAAAGCCATTATAAAATTTATCAAAAGGTGCTACGTAAGAATAGTGCGTAAAGAACATTCCTAAAGAAATGATAACCAAAGTATTCCAAATACCTATAATTAATTTTTCGAATTTTGTAAGAAATTCAGAATCAATACTATCTCTTCCAATACGATAAACAACAAATAAATAAATAACCTGCCAAATGACTAGTTTAATGTTTTCAATTATCCCACTAGGTCCATTAAAGAACGTAGAACACAAAATAGCTAATATAAATCCTAATAAAAGATAATCTGTTTTATAAATTTTTACGTCCTTAGATAACGCATCAATTATTAAAATGGCAAAGGCCCATACAGTTATCAACGAAAATAATGCTGTATCGATTTTTGAAGGCAAAAGACTATAAAAATTAATTAACCGAATGGTCAATGCGACTCCAAAGACAACTATAAAAATTTTTTTGCTTTTATCAGAAAAAACCTTTATTTTTTTTACATCCATTTTCCACTCACCTAACTATGCTTACTTTTATGCTTCTCTTCTTCCAATATGGAAAGCTTTTTATATAAATTTAAATTTATTTTTAATGCTGTCGCCGCTATTTTTCTATTTCTAGTAAAATATTGATTCTTTAAAATGAACAAATAATTATCCCTTAAAAATCTTACTATTTCTTTGGTTCCTTTATAGCTACATTCACTATTACTAATCACAATCTTATCTAAAACGATAAAATGTGCCCAACAAGTTCTAGTATGTGCCACTGGCAATAATTTTGGATAGCGTTCTTTAATCCAAATTTCATTCTCTTTCCAAACATTGATTGTATCAAGATCTTTCTCCCCAAAACCACTACTTGAAATGCTGTTTTCCCGATGAAAATAATAATACTTCTGCTGAGTGTCAATAACTACTTTTTCTGTTTTTTCTAATACAGATAGGATAACAGCAGCATCTTCCGTGATAACACCTTCAGGATAGCGGATAGTATCAAAAATCTCTTTTTTGTATAGTTTATTCCAAGCCTGAACAGAAACAACTTTTGCTTCTAAAATCATTTTCATCGCTTCTATTTTCGATAAAACCATATATTGTGGCATTAAAATTTTAGGCTCCCTACTTGCGTATAAGTCATATACTCCACAAATAGAAAGATCTGCTTGTTCTTTGACAATGTTGTCGTACAAAAGTTCATACATATCTTTTTCGATATAATCATCACTGTCAACAAAGCCTAAATATTTCCCTCGTGCCACATCAATCCCGGCATTTCTTGCACTACTTAATCCACCGTTTTTTTTATGGATGACACGGACACGACTGTCTTTTGATGCATATTCATCACATATTTTACCGCTGTTGTCAGGAGAACCGTCATCTACTAATATCACTTCGAAATCAGTAAATGTTTGCGCTAAGATTGAATCTACACATTTTCTTAAATAGGGTTCTACTTTATAAACAGGAACAATAATACTAATCTCACACATTTTGCTTCTCACCTTTAACTAATTCTACGGTATGGACTAAAGAGTCTTTTAGTTCAAAAAGTGGTGTCCAACCTGTCATTTTGATTTTTTCATTATCTAAAATAGCTGTGTTTGCTTTTGAAAAACCTTTTTGTTCAATCTCATCCGGCAATTCAAAAATTACTTGTTTGCCGCTGATATCAGCTAGCTGTTGTGCTAATTCTTTTAGTCGTAAATCAAAGTTTTCTGAAGAAACATTGTACGCCTCTCCTTTTTCTCCTTCAAGCAGTAAATGAAGAATAGCAGAAACAGCATCTCCAACATAAACATACGAAAAATACTGATTTCCTTCACTTTTTAAAACAATATCCTTTTGTTCGACTGCATTTAAAATAAATTGTGAGGATGCTTTCGTATCGGATAAAAGCATCGTCGGACCAAACGTACGGCAAAGCCTTGGAATCACGATGTCGAGGTCGTGTTTTGCGATATAGGCTTGGCATAATGATTCACTGACTCTTTTTCCTTCAGGGTAGCCTGCTCTCAGTGTATTACAATCGATATACCCGCAGTAATCTTCTGTGAATTTTTCTATATCGCCTCGATTTTCGCCATAGATTTCTACTGTTGATAAAAATAATACTCTCTCAGGCTGGGTTGCTACTGCATGTTTCAATACTTGCTCTGTACCTGCAAGATTAGTCATGATCGTACCAATTGGATCAGTTGCGTAAGCCTTAGGATGTGTGTTACTTGCACCGTGTATCAAATAGTCAGCTTGAATTTCTTTTGGTAAGGGTTCTGTGACGTCACCTTCAACAATTTCGAAAGTATCTAAGGAAAGATAACTGGCAAACCTTTTTTCAAGCTTCTGACGGTTTCTGCCCATAGCATATACTTTGATTTTGATGTCTAGTTGTTCATTAGCAGCCATCAACGTATCAATCAAAAAAGAGCCGATCATTCCCGAAGCGCCAATCATCAGAACGGTTTTGCCATGTAGCTGTTTTATTTTTGGTGTATGATTGATCACTTTTGCCAAATCTTTTTGGTACATTGGTTGTTTAATCAACGTCATCATCTTTCTCCTAGTCTTTCATTTTTAAATATGCTTTGAACAATTCTAGATCATCTGTTGTTGTCAATTTGATATTTTTATCAGAACCAGCAGCAAAATATAAAGTTTCTCCTAAATCTACCATCATGGTATTCGTATAGGAAGAATCAGTCATACCAATGTCTTCTTTCACTGCTCGGTCATATGCTGCCCGTAGTTTTCCGTATTGATAAGCTTGTGGAGTTGAGACACGCCGTAATGTGTTACGATCGACATACTGTTCCGTCGTTTCTTCTGTTTTCTTGATAAAAATTTGTTCATTGTAAGGTAGAGAGGTTACGCCATTACCAAATTCTTTACATTTAACGATTACATCTGACAATACCAGTTCGTCTACTAGTGGACGGATACCATCATGGATGATGATCGTATCATCGTCTTCAGAGTAATCTTTCAAAAATTGGACACCATTATTGATTGACTCTTGTCCTTTTGATCCCCCTGTGATGACCCATTGGACTTTGCTAATATTGAATTCTTTGATATACGCCCACATCGTTTCTTCCCAGCCAGATTTACAAACGACTAAAATCCGATCGACCTGTGGATGTTTTTGAAATGATTCTAACGTATAGATAATAATAGGTTTACCTTCAATTGTAATGAACTGTTTTGGGATATCTTGTCCCATACGTTTACCGACACCGCCGGCAATAATAATAGCTGTAATCATTTTTTTTCTGCTCCTTTAGTTAAATAATATTTTCCTTTGTACATTTTGTATGAATGTTCTGGGTCAATATAAACTGCTTCATGGTGAGAAACCTGATCTTTTTCAGGGGGAAGCTGCATATAGTCGCCAAAAACTTGACTTAAATAATGATCATAGCCAATTGGTACTGGCATCTCTGTATCTTCGAATGGTACCCACACAGCAGATTCAAAGTCTTTTGCAGGATAAACATTTCCCATATATCGTGGACCGACACAAAGTTCTGTAACGAAATTCGTCGGGTTATCATTGTATTTGGTCATCTGCTTTTCAGCATATCTCCATATTTTATACTTCGTTTTTGCGGATACGCTATTTAACAATAACTTTCCAGCTAATTCCATTGCTTTCCCATGGTTTTGCGGTACTTGCTGACTTCGATAAAGCGCATAGATCATTGCCCATATCTTTTGCTTTTTCCGTTCTGCTTGCTTTTCAGGTGCAGTATCTAACGGAAAAATATCTAATTGGATACCATGAGGGATATCTAAATCTTCCTGATACGTTTTGATAAAGGTCGTTTGGACGTTACGGATAGTTGTAAAGGAGTTCCGATCGTGATTCGTCAGAGTTGGTCTTAATAAAACAAATTTATCTTTTTGTGGGCCGGTTTCCCATAATTCAGCTAAGCGATCATAATCCCTTCTAGGCATGAAAAAATCTAAATCATCATCCCATGGGATAAAACCTTTATGTCGAATTGCTCCGATTGCGCCGCCACCACAAAAATAACACAACAAATCGTGACTTTTACAAAAATCTACAAAGTATTGTGCCATTTCGAGATTTACTTTTTGAATTTTTTTTAATTCAGGATCTGTACTGTACATTATAGTTGCCTCAACCATTCTTTTATTAATCTTCCCTATTTTCTCATAAATAGAGGCGGTTTTCAATCTTATGCAAGTGGTTCTTTCTTTACTGACTGAAAAAGGATAGATAAACAGCTATTTTTTGTTTTTAAAAGGGTTGTGACAAAAGACAGTCACAACCCCTTATTCCGACTTTTTTAATAAACTCTCTTCAACAATGCCATGATGCTTGGCATTTTCACTTCCACAAAGCTGCCGGCTTTCACCGCAGATAATAATAGAGGAGCCGGCAAATTATACAGCCATTTTGTTACTTTTTTCGCGCTGGAATCAGTCAATGCAACCTTTTTAGCTTCTTGGATGGCTGGATCATTCAAGATATGCATGGCTTCTTGTCTTTTTTCTTTGGCAGTTCGCTCAGGATTCTCATAAATAGAAAAAATGACAGAGGTTGTTCCTTTTAAAAGAAGAGAAGCCATACCTGGTTTGTCTTTATCACTTGTCACGACATTTGCTAATTCATAAAATTCTTTAAAGGTTTCAAATTTATTCGGTTTGTATTGGTTGGTTATCCCTTTTCCACCTTCAAAATGATAGATATACTCGATTCTTGGATTCAATATTACTTGCTGACAATGTTCATAATAGTTCAAATTGAAGATACGGTCTTCACAACTGCTGTAATTTTTGAATAGAATCTGTTTTTCCATCAAGATTTCCCTCTTGTAACATTTGTTCCAAACCACATACATCAACTGCTGATTCATCAGTTGATACATATCATCCACGAACTGTTCATGATTTGTATATTGGTATTCTGGAACAAGATAGTCCTTTTCCGAAATGATTTCTTCCCCGCTTAGCGTGCGGAATGTAAAAGAACTGATAAGCAAATCTGCTTCAGGATACTGTTCAAACAACTGCTGATAATCTGCCAAAATTTCTTTGACTGGCTCATCGTCTGCATCGAAAAATAATACATATTTCCCTGTAGATTGCTTGATGCCTTCATTTCGAGCAAGTCCAGGTCCTTGATTTTCGGTTGTAAAAAGTTGAAAATGACTATCTCCTTGGATAGCTGACTGAATCAGCTGCTCTGTTTTGTCAGTTGACCCATCATTGACCAAAATCACTTCATATTCTTCAAATGCCAGATTTTTTAAAACTTCTATAGTATGAACGATCGTGTCTTCGGCATTATAAACTGGAACAATTATACTAAATATCGGATGGCTCATTTCATTTCTTTCCTCCAGCTTAGCGATAAATTTTCTCTTGTGAAAAGTCGATTTCTGCTAATGAACTGATATTTTCATCTTCATCTAGTCCTTGTGAGGACATCTTATCAAATAAGATTTTGATTGTTTGAAGTAAAATCTTTAAATCTAATAGTAAGGAATACTTTTTGATATACAACAAATCAAAACGTAGTTTACTATTATAATCTGATACATATTTTCCGTATACTTGTGCATATCCGGTAATCCCTGCACGTACATTGTGTCTTAAATAATAATAAGGATTTTCTTCATTGAACTGATCAACGAAAAATGGTCTTTCTGGACGTGGTCCGACGATCGACATATCGCCTTTCAATACATTAAAGATTTGAGGTAATTCGTCAAAACGTACGGCACGGATAAATTTGCCTACTGGTGTCACACGTGCATCATTGCTCTTTGCCAAGACTGGGCCTGATTTTGCTTCAGCTGTTGCACTCATGGAACGAAATTTATAGATTGAAAATTCCTTTTGATTTTTCGTAATACGTACTTGTTTATAAATAATTGGTCCAGGTGAAGTTGTTTTTACCAAAATCGCTGTGATTAGCATAAAAGGTGAAGCGAGGATCAGTAAAATAAGCGAAACGATGATATCAAAGAGACGTTTGAATAATTCATATTCCGGCTGAATTTTGAAACCGGAAGCTTCAATGATACTTTCATCTTCGAAATTCATGATGTTCGGATTGATCATCGTTAAATTTTCAAAAGTTGTATTTAAAAACAGCTTCTTCTCTTTTTTAGTCACTAATTGATAAATATTGATTTTTTCATCTTCTGGGATTTTTGAAGCCAAGTAGACAATATCAATGTCATCAATCAATTTTTTTGTGTTTTCATAATAATTGTCGATGACTACTGCTTCAACCTTATGTTTGTTGTTTTTCTTAGATTGAAAGTTTTGGATCGCTGGTGCGACATCTTTCTCCAAACCTACGATAAGTACTTTCTTATCACGACTGACTCTTAAGTATAGTTTATAAACAACTATCCGATAAACGCTAAGTAATATCGTGCCAAGTATAAACGAGAGCACGATGACGCCACGCGGAAATGCAAACCAACGTCCAGCAAAAGTAACCACCATGATCCCCAATGCTATCAGCACCTGTCCAATAACAGTAATGAAGACGATATCACTGATCATTCGGTTATAGAATACATAAGCTCCTAACAAAATATTCAACGCAATAAAGATAATGGAAATAAAAACTGCTGAATGCTGAAAGGTCTCTAAGTTTCTTGCTGGGACTTCTCCTTGGAACTTCAGCAAAAAGCTAAGATAGATCGACACATTCAATACAAGTACATCCATGATGATAATGAATATCCTGCGTGCCGCATTCCACTCCCCATTTTTATTCATATATACACTCCTAACCATAAAATAATGCCTCTATCATCTTACCATAGCAAAGTTTAAAAACCTAGTGAATAACCAAATTGTAAAAGAAATTAAAAGAAACTAGAAAAGGCAACTATTGTAGGCTTATATGTGTATTTCTGCCTAACAGAGAGTTGGACAAAAACCGTATCACATGCTTCCTACTAAATGGATGTTCTTCCTATCATCTCTTCGGTCACAAGTTACAATATTCATATACTAAACTAAAAAAAACTGTATTTTCATCAATAAAAATGAAAATACAGTTTTTTTGATCAATCAGGTCTCAACGAAAAATCGCCGATTCCTTCTTTAGTTAGATTATCGTTATAAAATGGGTCATGAGCAATATAAGAAGGCCACTTATCTTGCATTTTTTTGATTTCCCCAGCAAAACGTCTTTGTTTTTCTGGTGTATCTTCATAACCTCTTGATTTAGATTCGAAATGGTACAATTCCGCTTGATGTGCATAAACATTGTAACGACCCAGTTCATAAACTTTCAAGCACAAGTCAACATCGTTGAATGCTACTTCTAATGTTTCATCAAACCCGTTAACAGCATTGAAGTCAGCTGCCTTGACCATCATACAAGCTGCAGTGACTGCTAAGTAATTGACGTCAATGACTAATCGGCCGAAATAACCACAATGTGTTCGATCATAGTTATTCAATGCATGCCCTGCAACACCACCGATTCCTAATAATACTCCTGCATGCTGCGTCGTATCATCTGGATAAAACAATTTTGCTCCTACACAGCCGATTCGATCAAACTGTGCATAAGAAACCATCGCCGTCATCCAATCTGGCTCAATCACTTCTGTATCGTTATTCAAGAATAAAAAGTATTTGCCGTTTGCTTTTTTTGCTGCTAAATTGTTGATTCGAGAATAATTGAATGGAATGTCAATCAATTCTACGATAAAGCGGTCTTTCAGCTGATGCTTGTATTCTGCAAATAATTCTTGCATTTTTGGATCTGTACTTCCATTATCCGCAATAATGATTTCATAATTTGAATAAGACGTTTTTTCGATGATCGAATCCACACAAGTTTTTAGATCTTCATAGCCATTCTTCGTTGGAATGATCACACTGACCAAATCCTCTTGCAAGACGTCATAAGTAATCTCATAAAATCCAGAAATTCTGCCAGGACGTACGCTTCCTTTGATGTTCCTTCTAGACAGGGCATCTGTCAATGCTTTCACTCCGGAATCATAGATATAACTTTTGGCTTCACCATTACTTGCAGTTGATCCTGGGATCGTCCGCCAATGATACAAAACTCGGTCAATGTGGTAAATATGATCTGCAGGGATTTGTTCTGTCACACGAAGGACCAAATCATAATCTTGAGAACCTTCATAGCCTTTACGGAAACCGCCAAGTTCTTTAACAATGCTTGTTCGATATACGCCTAAGTGAGAGATATAATTATTTCCCATCAATGTATCAGGAGACCAGTCTGCTTTGAAGTGCGGATCAAAGCGATTGCCGTCTGCATCGATTTTATCTTCGTCACTGTAGATCAAATCCAGTTCTGGATGTACATTTAGCACTTTTGCCACTTCATATAATGCAAATGGCGGTAATTCATCATCATTATCTAAGAGTGCTATAAACTCTCCTTCTGCCATTTCCAATGCAGAATTAGTTGCCAGACTGATGTGTCCATTTTCTTGTCGGAAAACGACTTTGATTCTATCATCTTTTGCTTGATAGGATTCCAGACACTTTCGGATAGCTGGATCAGTGGAAGCATCATCACTGATACATAGTTCCCAATGAGCATACGTTTGATCCAGTACCGAATCAATGCATTTTTCGAGCCATTTGATTTCAACGTTATAGACAGGCATAAGTATGGAAATCAATGGACGGTACGCAAATCCTTGTACTTCTTTCCTTTGCTCTTTCAGATCTGGTTTCTCATGACGACTGATCCATTCTGCATAGTCGATCGATCCTGGCTTCAATTCCAGTTTGACTCGGCGGATCGCTTTTTTTACGCCATGAGTCCTTGCATAATTTATCCCTTTTTTCAGTAATCTTTTTTTTCTTTCCCATGAAGATTCAATGCCGTCATCATAAGGGTATTTACCGTTTAATTTCACAGCTATGCCATTTTGATGTCTCGCTGTTTGGAAGTCTAAGATTGCCTTTCCTCTCATTTTCCCTGATAAACGTACCTTAAAACCGCTTTGGGTCTTAACATCAAGATTATATAAATGATTGATATCCAATCTTACGACATGTGTTGCTTCAGCAATCACATTTTCTTTTTCTACCTTTATCGTAGGGATTTCTTTGGTCACTTCATCAATTGCCCAGCCCACAATAAGCAAATCGCCAGTGGCCCGTTCACGAGTGATTTGATCGATAAATACGGCAATTTCTTTTTTTTGCACGATTCGTTTACTCCTTATCTTTATAAGTTAATCATTATTTACATTTCAATGATCCATGATTGGCCATTTTGAGCCACTGCTTCCACTAAGAATGAACGTTCTTGCTCGCAAAGGATTCGTAATTCAAATCCCGCTTCTGTTCCTTTTGCGAGCTGTTCTGCTTGATTGACTTCTTCTCGTGAAACAGGAATTGCTTCGAAAAATGGCGATTGGTCAGCTGATAACTTATAGGACAATGGCTGGCGATCCGAATTAGCGATTCCCCATCCGATGATTTTTAATATTTTTGTTTCTGCATCCCAGATTTTCTCGTCAATACATATAGAAAGCTCTTTTTCTTGGATTTTTTTCGATGTTTCTTTCTTACGTCGTCCTAATCTATGTTTGATTGTCCATTCATCACTTTCCAACAATGTGCAATAGCGATTTGTGGTTGTTTTTAACATATGATTTAGACTTGTATTTTCCTCAAGAAGATGATGATTTTCTCTTTCTAATTCATCATTTTTCTCAGAAAGCTGCTTTGTGACTTCAGCCATGGGACGAATCGTTTCCAACAATTCTTTCATTGTTGGTGTCAATTCCCCGATAAAGCGATAGTGACAATGGATCGTCACTTCTTTCCCAGAAATATCCGTTAGAACGAACTCTGGTAATTCTTTCCCATCAAACAAATAACAATCATTTACTGTTTTGACTACAGCATTCGAATCGATAAATGTGAGTTTTTCTCCAGCAGCTTCTGCGCTGAATTCGATAAAGCTAGGTTGCTGTGCGAAGCGAAACACCATTCTTTCTGTTGCTTCTGACACGGGGAAACTTAGTGTCTCATTTTCCCCTGTGAAATTATTGAATGGTATTTGTTGGATTGTTTCATCTTGTTTCGTTTGCTGGGTTACTTCTAACACTTTTACATAATTAGAATTTTGTGGCTGTGCAATGGAACTTTGTGCTACTGGATGTTTCATCAATGAGAAAAAGTATTGGTAGACTTCACCAAATGGTCGCATTTTGAAATCATAGCGTACAGCTTCCGGCAATTCTTCATAAGTTGATTTTAATTCTGTATCACCTACAGCTAAGTACAAATAATCTTCAATATTAATGAATAATCCCGCTTTTTCAAAAACTTTTTGGAAGCCATCATGAGTATAAAAAGAATTATGGGTTTCATCTAGGAGACCATAAGAAGCCCACGGCAATTGGTTATTGAACAAATCGATCATGACAGAATTATGCGCCAAGTTAGGGAATGTAATCAGGATCTCTCCTTCTTCATTCAAAAATTCTCTGACTTTCTTCAATGTTTTTCCAGGATCTACCAAATGTTCTAAAACATCGGCAAACAAGACGTAATCAAATGTCTGTCCAGCATAATAGTTTGCCCACTCAAAACTTTCGATATCACCATAAAATCCATCTTGAGCAAATTCGCTGACAAAATCGAACAATTCCTTATCTAACTCAACAATGCTCACTTCACATTGTTTTGCACCGATTAAATGTTTCGTTAATCGGCCGTTTCCGGGACCAAACTCTAAAACTTTACTTCCTGGTTTGATCTGTGCGGCAATTTTTCCCACACTGCTTTGTTCATCTAGGTCCATTTCAAAATCATATTTCATTGCTATGAGTCCCTTCTTCCCATTTATGGTCTAAGACCACGATGCCTTCTCCGATATAAGAACCGCTGACAAACAAATTCATGTACTTTGTCTTATATACCAAAGGAACCGTTGCATTTTCTTCAAAGACCGCAACGTCAAAATAATATTCACCAGCTAACAAACCTAACTTTTCATACTCCAGATAAAAGATATTCTCTCCTTTTTTCCAAGGTATCTTGATACCATCTAGTAGAGTATTGAGTCCGCACACATAAAAATTGTCGACTGTTCGTAGCGCAATTCCTAAAACCGGATTTTTGATTGTATCATCTTTTACTTCATAAGTTACTTTAACGTATAGTTTTTCTCCTTGTTCCAGCATATCCACCGGATTTTTGTCTTTATCCAACAATTCCGCTTTCGTCACGTCGACGATATCTGGAGCGGCGAACCGTTCTACTTGGTTTTTATTACGATCCACTGTTTTAACTGATTTTTTCTTTAAAAAGTTTTCATAATTCGTCGTTACTTCCATCGTATCGCCATATTCGACGACTTCTCCGTTTTTCAACCAATAGGAACGATCACAAAAACGGCGAATCGAACTGATATCATGAGAAACGAATAAAATCGTCTTTCCCGAGTTCTTGATTTCTGTAAATTTTTCCATACATTTTAGTTGAAATTCAAGGTCTCCTACTGCCAATGCTTCATCTACAATCAAAATATCAGGATTCACATTGATTGCTACAGCAAAAGCTAGACGAACGAACATCCCACTTGAATAAGTTTTTACAGGTTGATAAATATGGTCGCCGATGTCAGCAAATTCAATGATATCATCGACCATTTCATCGACTTCTTCTCTTGAAAAGCCTAGTACCATCCCATTTAAATAGATATTTTCATAGCCAGAATACTCAGGATTAAATCCTGAACCTAGTTCTAGCAAAGCAGAGATTTTCCCTTCGATTTCCATCGTACCGGATGTTGGTGTCAGTACCCCTGTAATGATTTTCAACATCGTAGATTTTCCGGATCCGTTTTCTCCAACGAAACCGATCATCTCACCTTTTTTTATTTCTACATTCACGTTTTTCAACGCATAAAACACATCATGATAGGATTTCTTAAAAGGATTAAGAGCTTCACGAAATCGATCCGACGGTTTTGCGTACATATTATAAGATTTTGTGATATCTTTTAGTCTAATTGCATATTCTGTCATAGCTATTCTCCTTACAGCACATCTGAAAAATGTGGTTTCAATCTACGGAACACTGCAGAGCCGATTACGAACATTACTAATGTGAACACCCAGAAATACAAAGTATATGTTCCATGCTCCCAGAACCAAGCTTCACTTAAAAACGACTCACGATAGCCTTGAACAACATAGTACAGCGGATTTAATTTCAATATGCTTACAAGACCTGAGTCAAACTGGTTCGGGCTCCATAATATCGGCAACGTCCACATGATCAACTGCAAGACGATCGTAATCAATTGCATGATGTCTGGTAAAAATGGTTGGATGGATGCTGTCAGCCAAGTCAATCCTGTCAAGAAAGCACACATGCAAAATAGATAGTAAATCAGCTGTAAAGACATGGCTGAAGGATATATACCATTTATAAGCGCAACAGCTATGCCAATCAGAATGAAAAATAAATGGGTGTACAAATTGGATAGGATTTTCGTCGTGGGCAAGATACGAATATTGAATACGACTTTCTTTACTAAATAAGTATATTCCCGAAAAACAACCGTAGTTGATGCAAAGGCATCAGAGAAGAAGAACCAAGGAATCATCCCTGTAACTAAATATACGATAAATGGGTATTTTGCATCGATCATTTGTGCTTTCAATCCAACGCCAAATACCAGCCAATAAATCAATACAGTAAATAACGGATTGATAAACGCCCATAAGATCCCTAAAAACGATCCTGCATATCTTGATTTGAAGTCATTGATCGAAAACTGTAGCAGTAATTTTCTGTTCTGATAAATGTCCTTCATAAATAAATACAAATCTTTAAACATTTGTGTTCCTCCAAGCGATTTCAGTGAATTACAGTCAAGTGCCATTTTACCATATTTTTGGTACCGAGCTGCGTTCTTATTTATTTCTTAATTTTCTATGATACAAGATTTTCTCTAACGTTTCTATTTTACAGAAGATGCTAGACAATTGCAATAAACCAAAAAAGGCTGCGACGGTTGTCACAGCCTCTCTCGTATTTTGCGCCTATCAATGATAGCGTTGGATCCTGGAAGAATGAGCGCTATCTGGTTGTTCCTCATAACTTGGATCTCCAGCATTCATGTCGTCATATGGCTCTTCTATGTCATAGTATTCTTCCATAACTTTCGTTTCGTCATAGCGATGAACGGACATAGCCAATAGGATATAAATAATCGGAACCCATGGGTATGAAGTCAATGTATCTTCCATAAATGACTGCATCATCACCGCAAAAAAGGCCCAGATAAAAGTCATCTGCCCGTTGGACAAATCTGCTTTCAACGTTAAGCGACCAATAAAAAGGATAAGCAGCAAAGCAGCAATTCCAAACCCTATTAACCCATAGATATTCAAAATAGAATTATAACTATTGTGGTTTCCTAAAAATTGGTTTCCTCGTTGGAAGATGAATGTTTTCATCCCTAGTAAAACTTGCTCAGATTTTTCTCCTAGCGTCTGATAGAATTTATGCCAAATATCTTCTCGACCGGTAAACAAATTGACTTTTTCGGAAACAGCGGCTAGATAAGAAATCGGTAAAGCCAAAAGAATCGTAGCCGTATAGGCAATAAACGGTGCACGAATGACACGCATCAATGATTTAGGTAAAAGATCCAATATCGCAAAAACAATCAATGCAACTAATGCACCTCTTGATTGGCAGACCCAAATACCTAAAAAGGCTGCAACGACTGCTATCGCACCGATGATACGAACATACCACCGTTCAAAAGAACTGGCAAATCCGCTGATCAATAAAGCAAGAGTCATCAAAGAACTTCCGATTGTATTCGTATTGATCCAAATATCAGAAAGCGAATTTCCTGGAGCCCAGATGCTTTGTCCTTCTGGTACTTGGATCTCTGTAAATACACGATATAACGTGATTCCGAGGAAGACCGTAAAGACAAGCAGATAAATCCCGCGATCCCATTTTGTCCACTCAATCCATTTAATTACTAAACAAAATAAAATAATCAAAGGAAACAGTAAATCTCCAAATAAAGACTCATTTCTTATTTCCCGAAAGTAAGAAAAGAAAATGAAAAGTGCAAGCGCAACACCTAGATAAAGAAAATCGACGCCTTTTGCTTTATAAACATTTAAAATGAGCAAAATAGCCACACTAAAAGTGATAAGTAGCGAACTGTTGTTATATATAAACAAAGTGGCTGGGAAGCTTAATCCTGCTGTCCAAACAGAAAAGACCAGCGTCAGCAGCAAAAGCAAGAAACCAGCACTCATTTTGTTGACAAATTTTTGTACGATTGCTTGAATTATCTCCACTCTCCTTTCTAATAATACTTCAGGGTTATTCTCAGCTAGCCCATTACTGTAAGACTAGCTGATTTTCCTGAGTTTGTGTTTGTGGTACATCTGGATAATCCGGATATTCTACTTTAAAAATCATATAACCATCTTTATCCGGTCCATATAGTTGTGTGAATTGAGCTTCATATAACTGATTGTAATCAGTTAACGGTCGCTTACTGATTACATAGTTGATCCCTAATTTTTCTGCGTCTTCAAAATTCAACGTGACCGAAAACATATCTGGACGATCTAAAATGAACTTTGTATCTTCCTTAGCGATAAAAGCTCTTGTGTGAGCATACCGATTATAATACTTCTCATATTCTTCTTTTGGATCGATTTTCTTCCATGCAGCCATATCTGGATAAAAGCGGACTGTATTGAAAGATTTCACACCCAAAGTTGGGGTGAAGTTATACAGTTCATCTTCAGTCAACCAGACTTTGCCAGGGTCTTGTTGATCGATTTTTCGGATTTCTTTTGCCAGTGTTTTTTCAAAAATCGCTCCAGTACCTTCTACGACTGGATTGACAAAGAAACCAGATGCGATGATCACGGCGGCAAAAGCAAGATAAAACAAGCGTCTCCAGCCAAATAATGCAAAAGCTAAAATCACTGTTCCCAACACAACGACTGCGATGGTTTCGAAATCTGAAAAATAATTATCCATCTTCGAATGAGTAATTGCATAGAAATAAGACCATGCGTTTACTGCCAGTAAAATGAATTTATACCAAATAGGAATAACATCTTCTCTCCAAATATAAGCGATGAACCAAATTGATAATAGGCAAGCCGCAAAACTAAAAGTAAGGATGGCTCTTAAAGGAGGAACATAAGACAGCAGAGTAATTTCTGCTAGCCATTTTGGCAATCCAACGGTAATCCAAAAGATAGAAAACAGACAAAAAATCATCAAAATACGTCCCAATAACTTTTGTTCACTATCTTTTTTGCCAAATAACACAAATGGACTGGCTAGGAATACAGTTGGAAAGAAGTGGTAGAACAAAGCCACTTCAGAGTTATTCGAATAGTTGATGTCTTCAAAAGGAATTTTCCAGTTTGTCAGGAAAGAAAAAAATTCGCCAATCGTCCACTTTCCACCGGTACTGACTCGTTTTCCTGGATATAAGGTATTCAAAGAAGCTAACAATGCGTCTTTTGACGTCAGCCAGAAATGAACCATGACTCCGCCAATAAATAAAACTGCCCCTCCAATCAACACTACATCCAACAGATCCCAAGAAATTTTCTTGCTGTAGTAAATAAGCAGGCCAACAAAATAAAAAATCAGCAAGTACGCCAGCATCACTTGATGGGCTGGGTAAATCACTAAAATAAACCCAATACCGAAAATAACCACCAAAAGCATCATCAACGTTCGCAGCCATTTTTTATCATGATTGTAGAAATAATGATAAAAAGCAGTCATCAATCCCAAAGTAAAGAAAATCAAATCGCCCACATGCTGCATGAACCACCACTGGACTGCGGGAGAAAATGTCAGCGCAAATGCGCCAATCAGCGATAATGCTTTTTTTCTCTTCGTTAATATCATCAGTACTTCGAATCCAAGCAAGACCATGACGACTAATTTCATCGCCCAATAAAAGGAAAGGCCTCGATCTCTTCCGAGGAAAAAGAATCCCCAATTGAATGGTTTTCCGATAACCGTAATATCCTTTACAGGAGAATTATACGCAATGATCATGTTTTGTCCGTTCAATGAATAATCTTCGTTCACCAACGGAAAGTCCTCTTCAGCTTGTGAGAGGTAAAAAGGTGTCTGCACCAGCCATTCATCTGACCGCACTTCCCGATTCTGTCCAAAAATCACATCAGTTTTTTTCCCATCGTCTCTTTGCGACACATATTTATCCCAAACACCAAGTGAACTTCCGTTTAAATTAAAAGTAACAATGACCACGATGACTAAAACACCAATAAGGTATCGGAGTTTTAGAAACAGGTCAAGCACCAAATTCGAATCTGCCTGATTCGCTTTTGGTTTTTCTTTTCGTCGTGCACTTCTTGTTTGTTTTTCCATATCATGCTCCAAATTCTATTTGATAAAAAGGAAATTACTTATTCATTTTTTTGGCAGCTTCCAGCATTTGCGCAAGTGCTTCTTGCCAAGTTGGTATGGCAAATCCTAACGCTTCTGTCTTTTTCAGGCTCATGACTGAATACTGCGGACGCGTTGCTTTTTGTGGAAATTCTTCCGATGTAACAGGCGCTACTTCCACATCTGTATCTTTCAATATTTCTTTGGCAAATTCATACCAAGAACAGCTATTTTCGTTCGACAAATGATAAATACCGAATGGTGCTTTTTCTTCGATAACATATACCATAAATTCTGCCAAAGTACGTGTCCAAGTTGGTCGCCCGAACTGGTCATTTACTACAGTCAGTTTGTCGCGGGTTTCCGCTAGGCGTTGCATCGTGAAGACGAAATTGTGTCCATAAATCCCGAAAACCCAAGAAGTTCGTATGATATAATAGTCTTCTAAAATCTCTTCTACTGCTTTTTCACCTAATAATTTCGTACGACCATATTCATTTAGTGGATTCGTTTGGTCATCTACTTCGTACTCTACATTTTTGTTTTTTCCATCGAAGACATAGTCTGTACTGATATAGACGAATTGAGCATTCACAGCTTTTGCTGCAAGCGCTACATTTCTTGTGCCATCGACATTGATTTTCTCATCTAATTCTTTTGCTTCTTCTTCTGCTTTATCTACTGCTGTGTAAGCTGCGCAATGGAAAATAACATCCGGTTTTAATTCTGTAATATAAGCCATTGTTTTCTCAGCATCTGTGATATCCAAGTCTTTTGCATCTGTTGAAACATATGGCAGATTTTTTTCATCTAATAAATGGCGCAATTCTGTACCTAATTGTCCATTTCCTCCAGTTAATAAAAACATATGGTTATCCGCTCCTTGATTTTTATTTTAAAAAAGAGACAGGCGAGCGCCTGCCTCACATGTGTTTTTCCATTAATACAGTGAAATTTTCTCTGTATTATTGTCCATTTTTGGCATATGCTGCTTCAACGGCCTCTTTTTCTTTTTTCCACCAGTCTTCATGTTCTTCGTACCATTTGATCGTGTCAGCCAACCCATCACGGAAGTTCGTAAACTCAGGCTGCCAACCTAGCTCTTCTCGCAATTTTGTCGAATCGATTGCATAACGCAAATCGTGCCCTGCACGGTCGTTTACATGGTCGTATGCGTCTTTTGGTTGACCCATCATTTCTAAGATCAATTCCATCACGGTCTTATTATCTTCTTCGCCGTCCGCACCGATCAGATAGGTTTCGCCAATTCTGCCTTTTGTCAAGATCAACCACACTGCTGAAGAATGATCATTTGTATGGATCCAGTCACGAACATTTTTCCCTTCACCATATAATTTTGGACGAATACCGCTTAAAATATTCGTTACTTGGCGAGGTATAAATTTTTCAATATGCTGGTAAGGACCATAGTTGTTTGAACAATTTGAAATAGTTGCACGTAAGCCAAAAGAGCGTACCCACGCTTTTACTAACAGATCTGAACCAGCTTTTGTAGAAGAATATGGGCTTGAAGGATTATATGGTGTTTCGGCAGTGAATTTTTCTCCTTCGCCTTCTCCATGTCCCGGTAGGTCTTCACGTAATGGAAGATCTCCGTAAACCTCGTCAGTAGATACGTGATGATAGCGTACATCATACTTGCGGCAAGCTTCTAAAAGTGTATACGTACCAATGATATTCGTTTGTACAAATGGGAAAGGATCTTTTAATGAATTATCGTTATGGGATTCTGCCGCGTAATGAACAACTGCGTCCGCTTCTTTTACTAGACGGTCCACTAATTCTGCATCTGCAACATCTCCTACGACCAATTCTACGCGATCGCTAGGAAGTCCAGCCAAGTTCTCTTTGTTTCCTGCATAAGTCAGTTTATCCAAAACAGTGACATGCACTTCTGGATGATTGTTTACCACGTAATGAACGAAATTAGAGCCGATGAATCCGGCACCTCCGGTAACAATGATGTTTTTCATAAGAAAATTTCTCCTTAATTCTTAGATTTCTCCGTAAACAAATGGATTTTCTGCTTCAAATTCTTTTAATGTCGGATGACGGTGATCTTTTTCCGACATAATCGCTCTTGATGGATCAATTGGCCAATCAATCGCTAAATCTGGATCATCAAATGCGATGCCTCCATCTGCTTCTGCATTATAGTAATTATCACACTTGTAAAGGAAGTTCACGTTTGGTGTTAAAGTAACGAATCCATGTGCATATCCTTTAGGTACAAGCAACTGACGATGATTATGTTCAGATAAGATAAATCCGTCCCATTGACCATAAGTCGGGCTGCCTTTGCGGATGTCCACTACTACGTCTAAAACTGCTCCAGTAACCACACGAATCAATTTTGTCTGTGCAGCTTCTCCTTTTTGGAAATGAAGCCCGCGAAGAACACCAGCTTCAGCAGATAACGAATGATTGTCTTGAACAAAGTCATAATCTAATCCATGTTCTGCAAATTTTGCTTTTGAATAGCTTTCTGTAAAAAAACCGCGATGGTCGCCAAAGACATCCATTTCCACGATTTTTACATCTGTTAATTTTGTATCTGTTACTTTCATCTGTAGGAACTCCTTATTCAGCGGCCAAATTCAATAAATATTGACCGTATTGATTTTTTTTCAAAGGCTGTGCAAGGGCTAGCAGTTGTTCTTTATCAATGTAGCCCATACGGTAAGCAATTTCTTCCAAACAAGCCACTTTTAAGTTCTGACGTTTTTCAATCGTTTCGATAAAGGTAGATGCTTCAAGCAATGATTCATGTGTTCCTGTATCAAGCCAAGCAAATCCGCGTCCCATAAGTTCTACAGATAATTTTCCTTTATCCAAATATGCTTTATTGACATCTGTGATTTCTAGTTCTCCACGTTCTGACGGTTTGATTCCTTTAGCAATAGAAATCACCTCATTGTCATAAAAATAAAGGCCAGTTACTGCGTAATTTGATTTTGGCTGAGCAGGCTTTTCTTCAATCGACAAAGCTTGCATATTCTCATCAAATTCTACTACACCAAAGCGTTCTGGATCATTGACATGATAGCCAAATACTGTCGCGCCTGTATCTTTTGAAGCTGCTCGTTGCAACATTTTAGACAGACCGCCACCATAGTAAATATTGTCTCCTAATACCAAGCAGACACTATCATCTCCAATAAATTCTTCTCCAATGATAAACGCTTGTGCCAATCCATCTGGACTTTCTTGTACTGCATATTCGATCTGCAGTCCTAAATCATTTCCGTTTCCAAATAATTCCTTGAAACGTGGTGTATCTTGTGGCGTTGAAATAATCAGAATTTCTTTGATTCCCGCCAACATCAGAGTAGACATTGGATAATAAATCATTGGTTTGTCATAAATCGGCATCAATTGTTTCGATGTTGCCTTTGTTAAAGGGTACAGACGTGTTCCGCTGCCCCCAGCAAGAATGATTCCCTTCATGGATATATGCTCTCCTTTTTGATTTCAAATTTCACTTTGCTATTATCTCATCAATCGTTATATTTGTCATGGAAATATTAAGGATTTAAACATCTTTTATCAACGTTTAAACCATTTTCGTTTGATCAACGCCGTAATCAGATGAACACGCCAGGAAATTTTTTGGCGTAATTTAGAATGCGTTTCAATCTCACTCGCATTTAAATCATGTCTTCGATACAGTGTCAAAGGTTCTCTCAGAAACCCAGTCTTCCTTCCTCCCAACAAACCGATCCACATGTCATGCATAGGCACTTCTGAGGGAATCGGCAAAATGTCGGATTTCAACGAAGAGCGAAAAGCCATACCTGCACCAATATAATGACTTCGTATCACATTATTGACCCATCCTTCTTTGGAATTTCGGAATGAAAAATAGGAAGCATGGATCTCTTGCAGCTTACTGTTCACAATGATCAAATCTGAAACGACTACTAACTGATCCGGATGCTGTTCAAAATAGTCAGTGATTTTTTTCACTTTTGTCTCTAACCAAACATCATCTTGATCTGCCAAAAAGATTAGCTCTCCTTTCGTCTGCTGGATCGCATAGCCAAAATTAGCGATCAACCCTTGACGAGGTCCTGAAAAAAGCTTTATCCGTCTATCTTTTTCTGCGTATTCAGTCAATATATCCCATGTATCATCTACTGATCCATCATCAGAAATGATCACTTCATCTTCTGCTGAAAGCTGAGATAAAATACTATCCAACTGCTCTCTTAAATATCTGCCCCCATTAAAGGTAGCTATACAAACCGAACGCACGAATTCACACCTTCCAATTCTTAACATATGAGCGCAAAGTCATCCGCCAGATATGCCGGTTTTTGACGGTCAAAAACTGTTTAACTGTTCTTAACAATAATTGTTGTCGGTGACTGGATAAATGTCTTTGATCATATTCATGATAAAATCGATTTTCTGCTTGTAAAATAGAACGGTATCTATTGCTTGAAACTTTTTCATAGTCTAATACCGAAAGATCATGTTCCAGTCGTACTGGTAGTATCTCCACCGTTTTTTCCAACTGATTCACTTTCCAAAACAGCCAATGGTCCAAAAAATCTAAAGAAAAAGCAGGATTAAACCCGCCAATCTTTTTTAGAAATTTGACAGACCATGCCACACCTGAATTGATTGCCATGATTCTTTCAGCTGTCGTACCGTCTACTTCTACTGCTTGTGCTGTACGATTGATATAATGATTTGAATAGACGGGAGAAACTTGCCGTCCCCCAGAAAAAATCATCGGAACTGCAGCAACACATTCATCTGTAAAAGCTACTTTACGCAAGATTTCAAAATAGTCGTCGACTAGCCTCGTATCCTGATCCAATGTAACGATACAACGTGTTCTTTCATTTGCTTGAGACAACGCATAATTATAAGCCGCCGCTAATCCAGGGTTTTGCGGATCATGATAGTAAATGGTGTTTTCTTTTTCAAACAGCTCATTTTGCTGTCTTTGAGGACTATTATCGTAAATAACAAGCTGAATATGCTTTTCGCTAAGTGCTTTGCTTAATGGTCCATAAGTTGGAGATTGGCTGAATAGTTGCTGATAGAGCACGACTACTACTACTATTTCTGGTTTCATCAGAAAAAACGCCACCCCCACTTATTGAAAAATTTCATCATAGAAGTCAAAAACACACGAAAAAGTTTTGCATTTCGATGTGCACCCTTTCCATAAAAATGGACGACTGCATAAAAGGGTGTGTACAATAATTTGTAACCTGCTTTTTCAAAACTCAAACACAAGTCATTATCTTCAAAGTACATGAA
This sequence comes from Enterococcus sp. C76, assembly GCF_040886985.1. NCBI lineage: Bacteria > Bacillati > Bacillota > Bacilli > Lactobacillales > Enterococcaceae > Enterococcus > Enterococcus sp. C76. Next base: position 119,713 of record NZ_JBFOEY010000004.1, read on the forward strand.
GAAACGCTCATCAAATCCCCTTATCTCTTTAAATTTATCAATATCAGCTACCATAAAACTGCCCGAGATCATTCGCACATAACTATCAACATCAGTGGGCAAGCCACGGCATTCAAAGACAGCCAGCCGTTTATCAAACCTTTTTTTGACCCATTTGAAAGGTACAAAGCGCAAAACATAATCAAAAACAGCCAGCCGCTCACGGATGAGGTGCTGAGTTGTCCCATCTTCATTAAGAATCTTAGGTGCTAACATCGCGCATTCGGGATGTTCTTTCAGTAACAACACCAATGCTGTAACTGTTTCTTCATCCACTAAAATATCTGGATTACAAATAATACCATAGTGGCAATTGCTGTTCAGCAGGTTGTGATTATGTCCATAACCGAATCCGGAATTTTCATCATGAAAATAGATTTCGATATACGGATATGTCACATATTCTTTTAGTCTGCTTTTATATTCCGGAAGGGAGTTGTTGTCAAAAATCCGTATTTTTATCGCTGTTTCATCTTTTACAGTTGAAATAAAATTATCTAGTGTCCGAAAAATCTTATCACTGTTCGCCGTTACAATACTAATAAGAATTGGCTGGTTTAATTTGTTATTCATCTATATGACGGTTCCATTTCTTCAAATATTTCTGTTTTACTTGCGTACGATACTCTTTATTCCCTAAAAATCGCAATGTTTTTAAAATGAACTGATGTTTCTCGTTAATCAGACCAATCAATTCAAATAATAAAATTGCAGCAAATAGCATAGCAATAATCAATACAATCGTTCCGATTCTTCCAGTATAATTCATGACCATAGCTGTGAAAGAAAACATCAAAGCCATCGCATAAATCGTCAGGACGGCACCTTTATGAGTAAATCCTAAACTGATTAGTCGGTGATGAAGATGTTTTTTATCTGCTGTAGAAAAAGAAACACGGTTTGCTTTTCTTCTAATGATAGCAAAAAACGTATCTGTTACCGGAACGCCCATGACGATCAGTAGAGAAATTGACGAAACAAAAGTTACGTTCTTCAGCCCTTGTAGTGAAAGGACGGCCATCATGAACCCTAAGAATAACGCTCCTGTATCGCCTAAATAAATCTTTGCCGGATAAAAATTGTACGGGAAAAATCCGATAATGCTTGCTACAAGACAGAAAATAACGACCGGGATGTACACTGTGGAAGCATGAAGGAAAAAATACCCAATGATGCCTATCGTGATTAAACCAATCAATGAAATCCCTGCCGCTAGCCCATCTAAACCGTCAATCAGATTGATTGCGTTCGTGATACCGAAGATCCAAAAAATCGTTACAGGGAAACTAAGCCATCCTAATTGGATATAGCCAATAAAAGGAAGCGTAAAGGAATCAATACGTATATCTGCTACAAAATAAATAATAAGAGAGGCAAGCAAGATCCCTACACTCTTTTGTTTAGGCGTCAGCTCAAATTTGTCATCGAGTACTCCTGTAACGATGATCACCAAAGAAGCGAGCAAGATGGGCACAATATACGATTGTGGAATGATTTTACGAAATAAGAATAAAGTCGATATAACAAATGAAATAAAAATGGGCAGTCCGCCTGCGGAAGGCATTGGAACTTTGTTTATCCTTCTTTCATTTGGTTTGTCGACCATACCCGTTTGTACTGAAATGATTTTAAATACAGGTGTTAATATCAGTGATAATAAAATTGTCAGAAAAAATCTTATAACCATACTAAAAGAAACAAGCATATGGGCACCTACTTTAATTAAGAGTCACAATTATTATAAATTACTGATATAAATTTACAATAAGAACTCTTGTTTCTACTTTTTTTTATGAGAAAATTTAGCTTTCAATTTATTGAACCATTTTCGGCTTGGATCTCGACGTTTTTTGATTTGATGTCCCGTCACGTATTCTTGAACAACTGCATTGATGATTCCGCCCAAAATGATGATCGTAGCAGCAAAATTAAGCCAAAGCATGAGGACAATAAAACTTCCTATGATCTGATAACCGCTGATCCTCGTAGCAAAATATCTGGCATAGATACTAAACACTTGTGATAACAGCATCCAGCCGACAGTAGCGAAGATCGTACCTGGAATAATCGTCTTCAACTTCAATTGAGCATTAGGGACAATTAAATAAATCAAGAACATGATGACAAATAAAGCCACCAATGTGATTGGCCATTTCAACGTTTGGAACTGATCAATAAAGTTTACAGGTATTTGTACAATCGGTTGAATCGCATCTAAAATCAGCTGTCCTAAACCAAGAACGATAGTTACTCCACTAATGGCAATCATGAACAAGACGATTACGATCAGCGAGAAGAAGCGAACGATCAAAAAATTTTTTCTATTTTCTACGCCATACGCTTTATTCATCGCAATTTGTAAAGCGTTGATACTTTGACTGGCAGACCACAAGGCCGCCAAAGCAGAAACGGATAACAAACCGCCTGAACTTTGTGTCAAAAGGTCCTTGATTGCAGGACCAATAAACTGGTAAACGGTCTCAGGAATCACTTCTCGTAAATAGGTCAGTACAGTCTCTTGATCGATGTGGAGAAACGGCAAAATATTACCAAAAGCAATAATCAATGGAAATAAAGACAAGAGTAAATAATAAGCAACGACAACCGAGGTCGTACTCATTTCTGAATCAGTGATGCGCTTTTGAGTCGTCTCGATAAAGCGCATCAGATTTTCATTTTGTTTTATTTTGTTCCAAACTTTCATGTACCTCTCCCGTACCTATTGATTGGCTGGATCAATAGGTACCTTCTTCTCCTTGTGATGTCAAGATTCTAGGGCCATCTTTAGTAATAGCCAATGTATGTTCATATTGGCAAGATAGTCCGCCGTCTCTTGTATAAGCAGTCCAGCCATTAGGATCCATTTTCATTTTCCAAGTTCCGGTATTGACCATAGGCTCGATCGTGATGACCATACCTTCTTTCAATCGCAAACCTTTTCCAGCTTCTCCGTAATGAGGAACGGCTGGTTCTTCATGGATCGTAGGACCAACGCCATGACCAATAAAATCACGGACGATTGCTAGATTTTCACCTTCTACATACGTTTGGATCGCATGACCGATGTCGCCGATTCGATTTCCTACTTGTGCTTGCTCAATACCGATGTACAATGCTTTCTTCGTTACTTCCATCAATCGGTCGATCTCAGGTGTAGATTCTCCCACTACATAAGCCCAACAAGAATCGGAAATGCCGCCTTTCAAATCGATACACATATCGACTTTTACCAAATCGCCGCTTTTCAAAGGTTTTTTCCGAGGAAATCCATGACAAATTTCGTCATTGATACTGATACAAGTCGCATATTCATACCCTTCGAAGCCAATTTGCGCAGCGATTCCTCCATGACTCTCGATATAGTTTCTGACAAATACCTCAATATCCCAACTTGTTATGCCTGGTTTGATAAAATCACGCAGATTTTTATGTACATCTGCCAATAAAGCGCCAGATTCTGCCATCATTTCAATTTCACGTGCTGATTTTAAAGTAATCATATTTTCGTCTCCTTTTTACAAATCTCTCTCATTTTAACATAGCGGCATACATTTAGCCAAATGACATTTCCCATGTGTCTCTAGGTTTTATTTTCTTTTCAACGATGTTTTGGTATAATTCATAATTGTTAAATAATTTTAAACAAGGAGGCACATCATGGCTTTAGCAAAAATCGTATATGCTAGCATGACAGGAAATACTGAAGAAATCGCCGATATTGTTGCAGAAGCATTTGAAAATATGGATATCGAAGTCGAAATCAACGAATGTACCCAAGTAGATGCAGATGAATTCGAGGAGGCAGATATTTGCGTCGTAGCTACTTATACATACGATGATGGCGATCTTCCTGATGAGATTGTAGATTTTTATGAAGACTTGCAAGAGTTGGATCTATCAGGAAAAATCTACGGCGTCTGCGGATCTGGTGATACTTTTTACGATGAATTCTGTAAATCAGTGGATGACTTCGATGCTGCTTTTGGAAAAACAGGCGCATCAAAAGGCGCAGAAAATGTAAAAGTAGACTTAAATGCTGAGGAAGAAGATATCGAGAATCTAGAAGCTTTCGCTAAAGAATTAGTCGCAAAACTTTAATATGCTTGAGATATAAAAGAGCCGTCCAGATTGAATCAATCTAGACGGCTCTTTTATTGTATTTATGGAAGAGTTCTTCGGGAGTTAAAAATGTATACGCTGTAAGAAAAACGAAATTTTCCTTATGTTGACACATCTCTTGTTATCTACTGATTTGTGAAACTCTTGAGTATATTCAATCGATTTCGATTGGTTCTTTGAGATTCAAGATTGCATCAATGCTGTCTTGGATCATTTTTTCAATCTGCTCATCAGTTGGATGGATAATGCTTGAAGACATCAAAGCTGCAATCCCGGTAGCTATGATCCATGTACCGTTATGCAAGGATTCGATCTGCTCTTCTGAAAGATCCGCATAGGTTGGGTCCCGTTTCACTGTATTCACAAAGTAAGTATAAGAGAAATTTTGCATCTCTTTTCCTCCACCATATTCTTCTAAGTACAGTGAACGATACAACTTCTTCTCTCTTCTTGCAAAATGGATATAATTAAAAGCAAGATCGATAATCGTATTCCCTGTATGCTCAACTGGAAACACTTCGTATTGCAAATAATCATAGATTTGTTCAAAAAGTGCTTGTCTCAAATCATCCATATTTTTGAACTCAAGATAGATCGGCTGCGTGGAACAATTCATTTTGTTCGCGATGTTTCTCGCAGTAAATCGTGTAAATCCCTCGGTGGCAGCTACTTCATAAGCAGCTGCCAAAATCTGTTCTTTAGTAATCGTCTTTTTTCTTGCCATATTTTTTTAATCTCCTCAATTTTTTTATAACGCTTCCACCATTGATTAATTTTATTGTAACATGTTTTTTTTGATATGCAAAATTAGTTTTCGATTTTCTTCACAAGCTAAAATAGCAAGTCGTGTCATAGAATGTGAAACGCAACCATAAAAAAATAACCTCCTTTTTTTATTTAAAGCTACATTGTTTGAATCATGATTAAATGGTATCATGCTAATAGTTACCAGAAAAAATGGTGAGGAGGAATTTTTATTATGTTATCCGATTTTAATGACCTTCTAAAAAAATATGCACGCTTAATTGCAGAAACTGGCGTGGCCACAGAAAAAGGTCACACAGTCGTTTTACAGATCAGTGTGGACCAAGCACCCCTTGCTCGCTTGATCACACAAGAAGCTTACAAATTAGGAGCTGCTGAAGTCATCGTTCAATGGACGGATGATCAGATTCAAAGAGAATTTTTTTTACATGCAGCAACAGATCGTATTGAGAATGTACCACAATCTAAAATCGATCAAGCGGATGAATGGCTTGAAAAAGGAGCAAGCAGGATCAGTGTCGTTTCTGCCGACCCTGATGCGTTTGCCGGTGTAGACAGCCAACGAGTAGCATCTTATCAAGCAGCTGCCGGTAAAGCACTAATGAATTTGCGCAAGGCAACTCAGGCAAATAAAGTCAGTTGGACTGTTGTAGCTGCTGCTGGTAAACAATGGGCAGCAAAAGTTTTTCCAGATCTGCCAGAAGAAGAACAAGTTGATGCATTATGGGATCAAATTTTCAAAACAACTCGTGTCTACGAAGAAGACCCTGTTTTAGCATGGAAAAAACACGATGAGAAATTAGCAAAAAAAGCAGAAGAATTGAATCAAGAACAATTTTCTGCCCTGCACTACACTGCTCCTGGTACGGATATCATCATTGGATTGCCTAAAAACCATCTTTGGGAAGGTGCTGGAAGCTACAATGCTCGAGGGGAAAAATTCATGGCAAATATGCCAACAGAAGAAGTGTTCACCGCACCTGACAGTCATCGAGTAGATGGGTATATTTCAAGCACAAAACCGCTAAGTTATGCTGGTACGATCATCTCTGGTATGAAATTTACTTTCAAAGATGGAAAAGTAGTTGACTTTTCTGCCGAACAAGGCGAAGATGTCTTAGCAAAACTGCTTGATACCGATGAAGGTGCGCGTCGTCTAGGAGAAGTAGCACTTGTTCCCGACCCTTCCCCTATTTCTCAATCTGGTGTCATTTTCTTCAATACATTATTTGATGAAAACGCATCGAACCATTTAGCCTTAGGGTCTGCTTATGCCTTCAGTGTGAAAGGCGGTACAGAAATGTCCGACGAGGAATTAGCAGAAGCTGGTTTGAATAGAAGTCAAACCCACGTAGATTTCATGGTAGGATCTGACAAGATGGATATCGATGGAATCCGCGAAGACGGTTCTACAGTACCGATTTTCCGTAATGGAGATTGGGCTTGAGCAAAATCTTGTTAGCACAAATAAAATAAAAAAAAACATATAAAAAAGAGAGTGGGACAATAGTCAGAAAAAAATCTGATTATTGCCCCACTCTCTAGATATAAGTCAAAAAGATTGAACGTATTAGTGTACTTCCATTTTATCTTTTAAACTTCTCCTTCAACTTGCACAATGAATCTTTGCTCACGATTCCAATCAAATGCAGTAGAAAACACCCCCAGATCAGTATGACCTCCTCTGCTCCAATTCAAATAGGTCCCGCTTGACATATTTTCTATAAAATATATATTTCCCAACGAGTTCTGTCCGGCTGAATATAACTTCCACAGAGTCCCTACATTCTCTCTGTTACTCGAGAAGTCCACAAAGCCTCCTCCCCTGCTATCCCTCCAAATATAATTCGGACTAGAATTCATACCTCCCGGAATCTGCTCCCGGATATAATAACCACCGGCATTTGCATTGTACTCCATTACCCAACGTTGGGTTGAGTCAGATTGATTATAATTTTCCATTCCAATTTCAAAATATAGAATAGGATTATAAGGTATGCGTGACACAGTAAGCGTTGTGTCACTAGCAGCTCGAAGCGAAACAACTTTATTATTATATGCACTGGCATCCACCGTCCCACTCCCTAAAAACCCACTACTTAAAGATGTCAAGACGATTGTGCTAAGTATCAATTTTGCTTTTTTCATTTTCTACTTCCTCCTTTTTTATCAAAGATTGAGAAAACCTTTGATTTCTCTTTTAAATGTTTTTTATATTTTTTATTAAGTGCTAAATAAGAAGATTCTTTATGTACGTATTCAAACTAACTAGGTATTTCAAATCGAACAAAAAACTTCTGACTTTCCAATTATTCTAGCTGTGAAGTGCTGTTTGTATCAACTATACTTAGTACTATCCCACTTTCGTGATTCTCTATGTAGTGCGCCTGTACATTATATGTCCAGGTTAACATAAGAAGTTAAACATACTTATGCCCACTAGAAAGGATCTAGCTCCATAGCATTGGAAAAGCTACGCGCCTACCAGTAAAACCACTTTGTTCTATTACCCTTGCATCTGCGAAAGCCCTAAGTAAAATAATCAATGTAGCGCTAAGAATCCATTTTTTTAATTTTTCTCCCTCTTTCATTTTTATTTTTATTTTTTACTTTCCGTTTTAATGAAAATGTTTTTTTATCACCTTCCTTCAATAAAAATTATACCCTTATATCAATAAAAAATGAAGTTTTTTTAATTATAAAATATTTAATTTTCGTTGTTTTAAAATAAAAAAACCTGTATCACAAAGGATACAGGGGTTATTTGTACGTTCCTGACTGGAATTGAACCAGCGACCTATCGCTTAGGAGGCGATTGCTCTATCCTACTGAGCTACAGGAACAATTTCAATAAATCAATTGTAGCTTGTTTGTTTTTTACTTGCAAGCTTATCTGCTAAAAAAATCAGCTTGTAAGTTAGGCAAATCGTTTCCACTAGCTCTTAACAGATGATAAACTAGGAGTAGAATGAAATAATACAGGGAGGTTCTTTCCAATGAATGATAAGCCAAAAGAAAAAGTATATGCCGAACGCTTAGATTCATCTAAAAAAAATCGGGAAAAGATTACGAAAGAAGCAATCCAAGACCACAAAAAAGAAAACCCTAAAACAAAAGAAAACAAAAAATTCAAATTTACGAAAAAAGAGGATTTACTTTAACATTTTCCTTCAAATGCCAAACGAAAAAACAAAAGGGTGGTGAAAAAAATATTGTCATCACCCTTTTTTTATCAAAAATAGTCATTAAGGATTGGCTGTTGCTGTGGCAAGATCGAGCTTAACGTTTCTTCATATTCTTTTGCCACCTGTATCCTCTCTTGGAATACCAGCTCTTCAACTTTACGATATCCTAATAATAGCTGTGTGATATGTTGGATACTTCCGCGAACGATAGGTAATGCTGTTTGTTCTACTTTTGAGAGATGGTTTTTTCCATTTTTGATCGTTACTTCCACGATTCCTTCATTCCATTTTGCATACTGATCTTCTTCTATCTGAAGGGCAAAGGCAGCTTGTTTCTTTCTAAATGGATATTTTTCCAAAAACAAAGAAATATCTACGATCCTCGCCATCATATAAGGTGTGATCGTTACAGAAGCAAATGGATTTGCTAATAGATAATTTTGATCATTGCCACCGTAGCCACATGAATATTCAAATGTTTCAAAAGCACCGTTATGGGAACTTACAAAGCGGACAAGACTGCAAAAGGCATCATGATTCAAAAATCCCCATTCCACAATAATAAAGGAAGGCGCTGCAAGCTGGTAAACGACATAGCCCGTTGCTTCCCCAGTCTCATCAAAATACAAAGCAAACTGATAATTACCTTTTTGCTTGAATTTATACGTATACCACCAGTCTTCGCGCTTCAGACCAGCTCGTTGGTTTTCAGGCATCTGTTCATAAATTCGTTTGATAGCAGCTTTTGCATCTTCGAAATTCATACGCTTCATCTTGCCAGATTTTTTTTTGGTAAACGGCACGTCACGACTGTTTAGTTGATACCTGATTTTATCAAACGATTGTTCATAGCCATAGCGCCGATAGAAGGGATAGGAGAATGGCGCCAGATAAGATAAGCTTACTTTACGATCACGGCAATCTTCAAGGATCTTTTCCATGATCTGATTGATTCCGCCTTGTCCCCTTGCTTCAGGATAAGAAGCAACATAGCCAATACCGGCCATTAAATACTCTTGTCCGTAAAAATTCACTGGAAAAGGAGTCGCCATGACTTGACTTGTTAGCCGATCCTCCTCATCAAAAAAACCGTAATTCCAGGAATTCTCCGCAAGTGTACGAAAACGTTCTCTCCTTTCAGGTGTATCTGCCCCATTAAATGCATATGTGGCTAAAGCAAACATTTCCTCAATCGAAGATCCCCCTAGCTCCCTTACTTGTTTTGTCATTTTGCTGCCCCTTCCTACAAAAAAGCTAGTGAGGAATCTCAGGAAAGACCTCGCTTCCTCTGAAAAATCTCTTCTAGCTTACTTCATTTTTCAATAACTAAATAGTACCATTTTTTTACTGGTTTAATACGTTGCTTCGATCATCTCTAGCATTTTTTTGAAACGTCTCCGCTTAAAGTACATCAAGATCGTTCCTAAAAGCATATCATTCAACTTTTGAAGCATGCCATAAGACTCCATTTTTTCTGTGTAATGAACCTCACAGGTCGAATCGTCTACTGGTTTGATTTGATAATGAACAACGAATTCATTCTTCGTTGTCGATGTACGAAACTTATAAGACTGGTTTTCAATGACTTCTTCGATTTTTATACGAGCCCGGTTATTTTGCGAGAATTGTTTGACGTACTCCAAATTTTTCAGCTGTTTTCTGGTCACTGATTTGCCGGTCGCTTTACGTACATCGAAAAGAACAGAATCCATAACTTTATCGTAAAAAAACGACGCTGGAATATTTAATTTTTTTGTGATTTCCATTAGTTATTTTTCTCCTTTGCTTCTTCTCTTTTTTTCCCCTTCATGAAGAAGTAGATTCCTAATCCTGTTAGGAAAAGACCCGTGACCATACTATACAAATCATACCTTTGCGAATGTGGATTCAAACTATACAACACGATCAAAGAACCAATACTACATAAAAATAAACCGTTTTTTATCATATCAACCATCCTATCTTTTTGAACCATTTTCTTAAACAGCTGTTGACTGAAAATAAAGGACTGTTCCCCAAGGCTGTGCTTTGATTAGTTCCTTTGCTTTTTTAGCCGCAGCTTCCGGATCTTCTGCACTTGTTTCAAAGAACATTTTGATTCCTTGTTTTTCTTTAAACGTAAATGTCATTCCTTCTTCATTGTATCCTTCTAACAATTCTTTGATTGCATCTTGTTGCATTGCACTGGCAATTGAAATCATTTCAGTTCCTCCTCGAAAATTCATTATGAGGAACGAAACTTAAAGCGTCCCGCTCCTCAGATTCATCTTATTGTTGTTCGCCTGCGGCAGGGTCCATTTTGTTTGCAGAAATGACAAACGGTGCCCAAATCAAGAAAGTCACGACCATACATACCAACGTTACGATTGGTGCTCGCCAATCCGCTCCTGTTGCTAAGAATGACAATAAGAACGGCGGTACTACCCATGTAACTTGTTGCGAAACTGGTGCTACAAGTCCAAAGTAAGTTGCTAACCAACCGATAGCTGTCGCAACTACTGGAGCAATCAAGAATGGGATGAACATGATTGCATTCAATACGATCGGCAGACCAAACATCACTGGCTCGTTGATATTGAAAATACCAGGTCCAATGGATAATTTAGCTACTGTTAAATAATCCGCTCGTTTAGAGAAAATCAAGATAGCTATCAGTAAGACGATCGTTCCACCTGATCCGCCAAACCATGCAAAAGCATCGAACGATCCACGGACCCACATATAAGCTTTTCCATCTTCGATTGCGTCTAACACGGCTGGTGTACCAGTTTTTCCGTTATAACCTTTTTGGAAAATATCAATATTGATTAGTTGTGCTTGTCCCCAGATTCCCTCTAGCACTGGTGCCAATACATTTGGTCCATGAATACCAAAGAACCAGAATACTTGAACAAACACTGTGACGATCAATACTGCTCCCAACCCTTGGGATAATCCTAGGAATGGTTCTGCAATATATTTTTGTACCAAATCAATGATTAGTTGCCCATCAGCTACACGACCTACGATATAATTGATAATAGCAATGACGTATAAAGCGATCGTCGCTGGTAAAATGGCTGCAAATGCTTTAGATACTGCTGGTGGTACTGAATCAGGCATTTTGATCGTAATGTTAGCAAGCATCAATTTACAAAAAATAATGACTGAAATTGCCCCCATGATCATAACTGTAAAATAAGCGTTTCCATTCAAATGATCTAGTTTCAGCCAACCCCATAATCCAACTGACAGTGTGCCATCTGCAATCGTTGCACCAATCTCAGAACTATTGATTGCATCTGCGACATTTGAGGGGACATTCACATCTAATGCTGCTGATAATGCTGGACCAAAGGAAATACCTTGAATCAAGGTAGCTAGACCAACGATCCCCCCAGCTAGATCATTTACTCCATAAGCTCGGGCAAGATTATACCCCCAAGAAAAGGCAAAGATCAATCCGGCGATTGCTAGTGTACCGTTCCAGACAAAACCATTGATTCCGATGATGACATTCAATACGGCAAAGATTCCTTTGTCTGCTGCTAAACTGTCAGCGTAGGTACTGTTAAACTGTTGCGGTAAATCTCGAATAATTGCATTGATCATTACAGCGACTGATCCCGCCATTGTTGCGGGCAGTGTGCCGATAAAAGCATCACGCAAAGCAACTAAATGTTTTTGCGCTCCGATTTTTGCGGCAACCGGCAGGATGTATTTCTCCATCCAACTTGTTAGTCCGTTCATTTTTTTACTTCCTCCTATAAGTTTTTTATATAAAGAGAGTTCTCTTTATAACAAAATAAAAAATCCGTTCAAAAATTTTTCTTCTTCCGTTCAAAAAAGAAGTTGTATTTATTCGCTGTATACGCGACGATAAAGTTCGATGATTTCTTTTGCTAAATCAGTAAACGCAATAGACGTCATTAAATGATCTTGACTATGAACAGTCAATAACGTCACTTGCATATGATTTCCTTGTGCTTCTTGTGTCAACATGTCTGTTTGTGCATGATGTGCTTGTATAAGTGATTCTTCTGCCTCAGCGATTTTTCTATCCGCTAACTCGAAATCACCGATTTTAGCAGCCGCAATCGCTTCCATTGCGTCGCTCTTTGCATTACCGCCAAACATGATGAGTCCCATGATGGCTTCTAGATTTTGTTGATCTTCCACGTTGTTATCCCCCAACTGCATACTTGATTTATTTCATTAGATTTTCTGCTTGTGCAAGTACTTTTTCTCCATTCATCATGCCATAGTCCTGCATATTGATGACATCTAACGGAATACCTTTAGGCGCAAGTTTTTGTTCGAATTGAGCTTTCATGAAACGTACTTGAGGACCTAATAATAAAACATCGACATTCTTAGATTCTAAATTATTATCTGCATCTGAGGCAGAAACAGCAAAAATATCGGCTTCCATTCCTTTTTCTTCTGCTGCTTTTTGCATTTTTGTGACCAATAAACTCGTACTCATCCCTGCTGAACAAACTAACATAATTGTTTTTTTTGCCATTTTTAACACTCCTTTTATTTTTTTTACACTTTTATATAATGCAAGAAGCATGCCAAGAAAAAAAGAGCTAAAATAGCGTTTTCATGCTTTTTAGCTCTTTTATATAGTGCGCACACTGATATCCAGTGTGTAAACAGTATGATTAGTGTGTTTATTTTTTTATTTTGTTTTCAAGAAACATTTGTGTAAGAAACGCGATATCATCTTCTGAAATTTTTACCTGATATTTCCGTTCCAGTGCCATCAAGTTTGCTCGAATGATATCCATTTCCAAACGGTAAATTTTTGAGAAAATAGATAGTTTCTCAAATTGCCGATGCGTTTCTTTTTTGATCAATCCGTCTAGCATGAAGGCTAAATGGATGACAATTCCAGTATCTACTCCTGGTTCTACGATAATCGACAAATCTGTCTGGATCTGCTGAACCGTTTTTTGCAATGAGCGGATCAATTCATCAATAGAAAAGACATCACTTAATGATCCTGAAAGCGAATCAACAATTTTAGCTGTTGGAATCTCATCATCAGCTATACGCTTTAAAACATTCAATTTTTCATCATCAAAAACGTCATAGGCGGAAAAAAATGGGATATTTTGATAATCAACGTCAACCGTTCCTGCAATTGCTTTGATCTCGTATTCTTCCAATAAGGCATCAATGTGTTTTTTGAATGATTCGCGTTCTAAAAACTGCATCTGGATCAGTTCTACTTTGTCTTGATTAATCACCGGCATAATCCGTTGATACAATTTGGCAGCTACTCCCTCACCAGTAAAGCATGTCACGATGACGGCTTTTTTACGCTGTAAAGTTTCAGATTTTTCCGCTTTGAACTGATCACGTACGATTGATTCAAAGGAGAGCTGAATATTTTGATAGATGTCTTCTAAGCTTCTTCCAACACTTGCCATCCGTATCGCTTCTATCACAATCATTGTACTTGTCATTGTGATAGCTTTCGTCCGAATGCCAGTCTCTTCATAAATCAAATCACTGAAGGTGTTTAATGATCCCATATCTGTTAACAAAAGCAAGCCATTCGTCAAATGCCCCTGATAATTTTTGACATATTGTAGGACCTCTTCATACATTGTTTGAACTTCCATAACCAGTGGCATATTAAAAGCTTTCCCTACTTTTGTTCCTAATAGTTCTTGCGCCATCTCCAACATACTTGAAGCGGTCTGTCTGCCGTGCATCAATACGAGAACATCTACTTTGTTTTCTTTAACAGGCTCACTTTCTCCTAAGTTGATAGAAAGAAACATACTGATAAAGCCAATTTCATCAAAAGGAATCTCGACTTGTTCTTCTTCTTCAATGATTGTCGAAAGATCGATTGCTACCTGGAATTCCCTCTTAAAATTTTTTCGTACGTTATTCAAATCTGGATGGACAATCATATGTCCTTCTCTCACACGATCCAATGTACTTTGCAAATGCAAAGCAAAAGCAAAACGAGCTTTTTCATTATAAATACGGTCTAACCGTTTCTCAGCCACATCATACAATTGATTGGTTAACCGCCAGATTTCATCTGGCAAAAGATCTTTTGGGATTGAACTTTTAGTCAATTCTTTGACATATGTCTGAAAATAAGCATCCACATCTTTTGAAATGAGCGTCTCCAAATCGATGTTCTCCACACCGGTTTCAGAAAGAGAAGTAACTTTTTCCTCAATATCGTTGTAGACTTGCATGTTTCTTTCTGGATCTCGTGACCAGACAACATCAGCAAATCCTGGTTCAAATGTCAAATACTGGCTCTTGCTGTCCATGAATCGGTCGAGGCGTTCTGGTATTTCTTTGATTTTCAGTAGTCCTTTTTGTACTTGAAGGGAAAGTTCTTCTTTTCGAATGATCAGCTTTTTCTCATGATGCGTTCGGTAATGTAAAAAAGATTTTGCACAGACTAATTTCAGGTCTCGTTTCACTTGACCGATGTTCCCTTCCGCATCATAAAGCATGAAGGCAAGAATCGCTTCTTTTTCGATATCGATACGTTGATTCAAACGGTTCGCTTCTTGTTTGATAAAAAGAGAGATGATCTCATAACGCTCATCCAATGAACGCGAAGCAAGGTTTGGCAAGGTGATAGCCATAGGGATCCGTCGGTTGAAGGTAGTCAAGAAGCTTTCTGAAGATTCAGTCGTTGCTCCAATGATCTGAACTGATGCTTCATGTACTTGTGCACTTTCTCCAAGTGGACGATAGATACCTTTATCGATGAAAGTAAACAGCATTTCCTGCCCTTCCGGTGGTAAACGGTGGATCTCATCTAAAAACAATATACCGCCGTCTGCTTTGGCGATTAGACCAGGACTGTCTTGCGCTGCTCCTGTGTAAGCCCCTTTTTTGATCCCAAAGATGTGTCCAAAGAGCAGTTGGGGATTTTGAGCATAATCCGCACAATTGAAAGAAACAAATGGCGCATCGGCTGAAAGCATTTCAGATTCGATTGCAAAATGATACATACATTCCGCAAACATCGACTTCCCTGTACCAGTTTCTCCAAAAATAATGGTATGCAGCCCCCGCGGCGGATAAAGAATCGCTGCTTTTGCCTGCTGTATGCTGACTTTTAAAGAATCATTTTCTCCAACGAGCGTTTCAAAAGTCACTTGCGTAGAAGAGTCGACATGTACTTCATCAGATTTTGATTTTTCCGTTGGCAAGGAGTAAACGACTGGTCGGCCAGCGGTTTTTACAATATGATGAGCCTTATACAGTTCGCTTAAATATCGGCTTGCATTGCTTCGATCAATATTCAAGCGCTCAGCTACGTCACTTGCTGTCAATCCTTGTTGGTTTTCTGTCAATAGATGCAAGATCTCTTCTTGACGTTCTTTCACATAATCCCTCCTCTGGCAACCAATTTTGTTCCCGTTTTCATAATCATAGCATA
Organism: Enterococcus sp. C76; assembly: GCF_040886985.1. Lineage (NCBI taxonomy): Bacteria > Bacillati > Bacillota > Bacilli > Lactobacillales > Enterococcaceae > Enterococcus > Enterococcus sp. C76. The sequence goes on from NZ_JBFOEY010000004.1 coordinate 135,232, forward strand.
AAAAGGCGCTTATTTGCGCCTTGCTCCTTTATTTCTCTCTTTTTTTGATTTATTTTTAACTTTTTTTCTTGATTTGTTTTTGTTATGCTCTGGATTTTGTTCTTTCCCAGGAAAAGATTTCTTATACTTGTTATTCGCTGCGGTAGCTACATCTTCTTTGATTGGTTGATCCGTTTGTAACTTTCCTCCGTGCAGAAAAATCTCTTCAAGTGTTATGTTTGTCGGACGTAAAAGTCGTTTCAAATCTCTTAAATTGTTATCTTGTACGAGTGTGATCACTGTTCCTTCATTGCCCATTCGTCCAGTTCTTCCAGAACGATGCAAGTAAGCTTCTTCACTTAACGGCACTTCTGCATTCACGACATAAGGAAGTCCTGTAATATCTAAACCTCTAGCCGCCACATCTGTGGTCAAAAGTGCGCTGATCTTTTTCTTTTTGAATTGTTCCAGCGCCGCTTTTCGGAGCAGCTTGTTTTGATCAGAGGCCAGGCTTCCTACAGGTACCCCTCTATACAGCAATTTTTCTTCCATCACACCTAATTCAGTCAGTTGATTAAAGAAAATCAGACCTTGAAAATCTTCTATGTGAGTGAGACGTCTTAGATATTCATCTTTCTTTCGTATTGGCACTCGTAAAAAGTAATGTCTCAAGCCTTTTCGAGAATCATCTTCTGCTGTCACGTCGATCGTCTCAAACGTTTTCCCAGTGATTTTTTCAATGCTTTCAAGGGAACGATCTGCTGTTGCTGAAAAAAAGGCTAGCTGATATTCTGTCGGAGCTTGATGAAGGATCTGATCAATGATTTGGCTGTTCCCCGCATCAAATAGCTGGTCTGCTTCATCAAATACCATTGTTTTCACTTGATGTGCTTTTATTTTTTTAGCTTTCATCAATTCCAATATTCTTCCTGGTGTACCAATCAAGATTTCTGGTTTTTTCTTCAAACCTTCAATTTGTCGTTTAACGTTTGCTCCGCCCACCAAAGATTGGACTTTCAATTCTTTGTCTTTTCCCCATTCACGTGCAACATCTGCTACTTGAATAGCTAGTTCTTGAGAAGATGCAAAGATAACCAACGCACTTGCTTCACCTGGTTCTACGTTTAGTAGTAACGGCCAAAGATAAGCCAGTGTTTTACCTGAACCTGTTGGAGAGATGGCTACTATGCTTTGTTTATTGCTTAATGGCTGAAAAACTGCCTGTTGAATAAGAGAAGGTGTAATAAATCCTTTATTCTCATAATTTTTCTGCCAATTTTCGGGAAATACTTGTACAAATTCGTTCATTAAAAATCTTCCTCATTATCTGCATCGAATTTGATGCCACCATTTTTTCTTAAATCATAAATCACTTGGTTCACATTTCTAGCTAGCTCGATCCACTCTTCATACAATAATCCCCAAGCTGGATCTTTCGGATGAGTCATGACATTGGCAAAATCCTCTGCTTCATCTGCCATTGGATTTTCTGCAGCTGTTACTGTTAAGTCAATGATTTCTTCGTGTACCCGATCATGAAACTCTGCTTGTTCGATTGCATTGACGCCATTCATCACTAGCGTTCCTGAGTCAAAATAGATCTCTGATGGCAGATAAGAATCACCGATTTTACCTGGTTGGATCGATACATCGAAAGTATCATAACGCAAGATTCCCCATCCAAGACCATCCACACCAGTAGAAATCTTTCTTGGGAAATAATGGACTTCTTTTGGCATTCCAAACCAAGCGACAGTTGCATACACAAGGTAAACACCTAAATCCATCAATGCACCACCTGAGAAATGAGTCGAGAAGATATTTGGTTCTTCTCCATCTAATACTTGGTCATAACGCGAAGAATATTTCATATAGCTGAAATTTGCACCGATTATCTCGTCTTTTAATGGTAAGTAATCGGCAATCTTTTTAAAACCTGCTTCATGGATATTTCTTGCTGCTTCAAAAAAATACACATTGTGTTCATTTGCCAAATGGATGATTTCATCCATTTCTTTTGGCGTCGAAAAAGCTGGCTTTTCCACTATTACATTTTTACCTGCCAAAATTGCTTGCTTAGTCTGACTAAAATGAAGACTATTTGGAGAAGCTATATAAACAGTGTCCATATGAGCAATATTGAAAAAAGTCTTCAAATCTGTTGCAAATTCGATATCCCCTTCATAATGAGAACCAAATTCCTGTGCTTTTTCCAAATGTCTAGAATATACCGCTGTCAATTCATATTTTTTTGTGCTCAAAGCTGCTTGGACAAATTGATGAGTGATCCAATTTGTTCCAATAATACCTAAGTTGATCATTTTTTTACCTTCTTTCTATTGTATAGGATCTTCAAACGGGATAGCTACATCAAATGGGATAGCCTGCTTGACAGTTACCTCATCTGCCGTTACTTGACAATTATAGGCGAGGATTTGCACTCCACTTTGCTGCGCATGTCGAACCATATCAGCTAGTGCTGGTTGCATTTCTTCATGGATCGTTGCGAAATGAAGATGTTCGAATTGAGCAATAAACAAGACATAAGCGGCATAACCATCTTGTGCGGCATACGCTAATTCTCCAACATGTTTCAATCCTCTGAGTGTAGGCGCATCAGGAAAAGCACCAATTGCTTTATTTTCAAGCGTCATACCTTTGACTTCAACAAATGCTTTTCGTCCGGCCGCCGTCTCCAAATAAATATCAAATTTGGAGTGAAGATAAGTTACTTCCCGCTTGTATGCTGTAAATGGACCAGTTAATCCTGGTAAAAGGATCGTGCCGTCTAAAATACCGTCAGTTGCTAACTGATTAGGCAATTGACTATCGATATTGAACCAATCACCCTTCTTTTTTACAGCAATCAGATCATAGTCGGTTTTCCTTTTAGGTCCAGGAGCAAATACAATAGCCACTTCAGCGCCCGGTATCAGGACCTCTTTTCCTCTGCCTGTATTTTTGACATGCGCGATAATCATTTCTCCGTCTTTTTTCATGCAATGTGCAATAAACCGATTCGGGCGGTCAATAAAAAAAGCTGTTTCAACTTGCTGATACTTCAAATTATGTCACCTGTCTTCCTACTATGTATCCTATCATAATTTGTGGAAAAACAGTAAAAAAACCAGTCGAAAGTCTTAGAGAAATTTTAGTTTTTATTCGGTACAATGAAATAAAGAAGGAAGAATGTTTCTATACGATGATTTTCTCATAAAGGAGTGATTTGGTGATAAAAAAAATGATCTATTTTCTTGGTTCACTCGTTGCCGTTCTCTCAAGTTGGATTTACTTGAAAAAGAAAAAACAAGCGGAAAAATCTGAAAGACTCTCGAGGTATCAAGGTACATGGTTCTTCAGTGATAGCCAGCAAAAACAACAATTACAGATTACATCTGATTACACGTTTTTGATCAACGGTCAGTCACTTGGCACATCTGTAGTAGAAATAGATGAACAGCGTTTAGTCGTACGTGATCAATACGGTTTTTATCTTGTCTTTTCTTATCCCGAACAAACTCTTTATGATGAATCTGCAGATGTCTCGTATAAGTTGACATCTGAAAAATAGACACCTCCCAATATATATCTATAAACGAAAGTATGAGTCTTCTTTCTCGTCTTTCGTTTTTTGTTGTAAAAACGTCCAAAAATCCTTTGTTTTTTATTTAGAAAAATAGTCAATTAACGTTTTTTTTGTTACACTTACTAATGATGGTTTTTACCATGAAAGGATGATCGAATATGACACCAAATCGAGAAGATTATTTGAAAATCATTTTAGAACTAGGCGGAGATACAACGAAAGTCAACAATAAACAAATCGTATCTAGCCTAGATGTCTCGGCTGCATCTGTCAGTGAAATGATTTCTAAACTTGTGAAAGAAGAGCTTGTAGAACATTCCCCTTATCAAGGTGTACAATTGACTGCAAGCGGACTGCAAAAAGCTAGCAGTTTGATTCGCAAACATCGTTTATGGGAAGTTTTTTTAGTTGAACATTTAGACTATAGCTGGAATGAAGTCCACGATGATGCTGAAGTATTGGAACATGTGACTTCAGAACATCTTGCAGATCATTTAGAAAACTATTTGAATCATCCTGAACATTGTCCTCATGGAGGATCGATTCCTAAAAAAGAGGAAGTCGTCCATGAAGAACGCCGGCAAACACTAGAATCTTATCCTGTCGGTACAAAAGTGCGTATCGCACGAGTGCTTGATGAAAAAGAATTGTTGGATTACTTAGTCACAATTGACCTGAATATCAACGAAGAGTATGAGATCGTTGATATCGCAGCTTATGAAGGACCAATCACTATCCAAAATGATAGAAAGAAAATACCCGTCAGCTTCAAGGCGGCCAGCACAATTTTTGTCGATAAAATATAAAGGAGTGTATCTACATGTCTAATGAAAAAAATGTATTGTTTACGATATTCGGCGGCACAGGTGACCTAGCCCAACGTAAATTGTACCCGTCTTTGTTCCGCCTTTACAGAAAAGGAAATTTAGGCGAGCATTTTGCCGTGATCGGGACCGCTCGCCGTCCTTGGAGCGATGAACACTACCGTGAAGTTGTCAAAGAAACGATCCGTGCATTGAATCCTTCTGATGAAGAAGCAACTACTTTTGCTAGTCATTTTTACTACCAATCCCATGATGTAAATGATTCAACACATTATCAAACATTAAAAGAATTGTCTGACCGATTAGATGGACACTATCAGTTAAACGGCAATCGCGTCTATTATTTGGCCATGGCACCTCAATTTTTCGGAACGATCGTTTCTCATTTAAAATCACAAAACATTATGACAAAAAATGGCTTCAATCGTTTGATTATAGAAAAACCGTTTGGATCGGATTACCAATCTGCTTTCGAATTGAATCAGCAAATCAGAGAAGTATTCCCAGAACAAGATATTTTCAGGATCGATCATTATTTAGGGAAAGAAATGATCCAAAACATCTCAGCTATCCGTTTTGCCAATAATATTTTTGAGGCTCAATGGAATAATCGTTACATCGATAATATCCAAATCACTTTTGGTGAAAACCTTGGTGTAGAAGATCGCGGGGGCTACTACGATCATAGTGGCGCACTGAAAGACATGGTGCAAAATCATATTTTGCAAGTTGTAGCATTACTTGCAATGGAACCACCAGTAGCATTTTCCGAAAAAGAAATCCGTACAGAAAAGATCAAAGCATTGAAAGCAATCCGCATCTACAACGAAGAAGAAGTGTTAGAAAACTTCGTTCGTGGACAATATGCTCAAGGTGAATTAGATGGCGTACAATTCAAAGGTTATCGAGAAGAAGACAAAGTGGATGCTCAATCAGAGACCGAAACCTTCGTCGCAGGAAAATTCACTATCGACAACTTCCGTTGGTCTGGTGTTCCCTTCTATGTGCGTACAGGAAAACGTTTGACTGAAAAAGGTACTCGGATCAATATCGTGTTCAAACAGGTTCCTGTTAATGTATTCAAAACATCTGTCGATGAACCATGTGACGATACGACACTCCCACCGAATGTTCTAACGATCTATATCCAGCCAACTGAAGGATTTTCTTTATCCCTGAATGGAAAAGAAGTAGGTCAAGGGTTTGAAACGGAACCAATCAAATTAGAATTTCGAAATAGTGCAGAAATGGTTGAAAATAGCCCAGAAGCTTACGAAAAATTACTGCTAGATGCGTTGAATGGTGATGGAACGAATTTCTCTCATTGGGAAGAAGTCGCTCAATCTTGGCATATCGTGGATGTCATTCGCAAAGCTTGGGACCAAACACAACCGGACTTTCCAAACTACAAGGCCGGATCAATGGGGCCTAAAGCAGCTTTCGAATTACTTGAAAAAGACGGATTCGAATGGATCTGGCAACCAGATAACTGGTATCGCGAACGTGGAAAATTAATCGATTGATAACAAAAGGGGTTGTGACAAAAAACATGTCACAACCCCTTTTCCATTTTACTTTTCTTCGAATCCTTCAGCTACAGCTTCAGGATAGAATGCTTCAACGATTTTTGCACAACGACCGCATAGATGAGGAAGTTTTTCATCTACTCCTACATCTTTACGAACTTGACGACAGCGATCGCACGTTTCTCCGTCTGCTTTTTCCACTGTAATAGCAACATCATCAAATACCACAGCATTATCTGGCACTTGTACATCTGCTTCCATTACTTCAAAGTAGTCTGGGGAAACGATCAGCAATTGTGCAATATCTGCATCCAAAGCTTTTAACATTTCACGAACTTGTTGTTTTGGATAAACAGTTAGTTTTGCTTCCAATGATTTACCAATCAATTTGCTATTTCTTGCTTCTTCCAATGATTTTAAGACCTTGTCACGGAAATCCATGAAAGCAGCCCAAGTGTCCATCAATTCCTCTTGGTTCGCAAACTCTTCATAGCCAGGAAACTCGCTTAACTGAACGTATGCTTCTTCTTCTTTCAGGAATGACCAGATTTCTTCCGCCGTATGTGGAATGATAGGCGTCAATAGTTTCGTCAAAGCTACAGCTGTTTGATAGAAAACAGTTTGCATACAACGACGTTGATAATCATCTTCTGCTTCGATATAAACCACATCTTTAGCAAAATCCAGGTAGAAGGACGATAGATCAACAGTCAAGAAGTTCATAACTGTACGGTAAATATGCATGAAATTATATTTGTCATATCCTTCTTCTCTGATTTCTTTGATTACTTGGTTCAATCGTACGGTCATGTATTTGTCTACAGAGCGTAAATCATTGTACGAAACAGTATCTTTTTTAGGATCGAAATCTTCTGTATTCGCTAATAAGAAACGCATCGTATTTCTGATCTTACGATATACCTCTGCCACTTGACTTAAGATATCCATAGATACACGAACATCTGCTTCATAATCGACACTAGATACCCACAAGCGAAGGATATCTGCACCAAATTGTTTGATCACTTTTTCTGGTGCAATGATATTTCCTAAAGATTTACTCATCTTACGGCCTTCGCCATCTAAAGCAAATCCTTGAGAAATAACTGATTTATATGGTGCTACGCCATTGATAGCCACACTTGTCGTGATACTTGAGTTGAACCAGCCACGATATTGGTCTGATCCTTCTAAGTACATATCTGCTGGGAATGATAATTCTGGTCGTTGACGTAAAACAGCTTCATGAGAAGAACCAGAATCAAACCAGACATCCATGATATCTTTTTCTTTTGTAAATTCGCCATTAGGAGAACCTGGGTGAGTAAATCCTTCAGGAAGAAGTTCTTTTGCTTCTTTTTCAAACCAGATGATTGATCCATGTTCAGCGAATAATTTTGCTACATGTTCGATTGTTTCTGGCGTGATGATTGCTTCACCATTTTCAGCATAGAAAATCGGAAGCGGCACTCCCCATGCACGTTGACGAGAAATGACCCAGTCGCCGCGATCACGGATCATATTATATAAACGTGTTTTTCCCCATGGAATAACCCAATCTACTTTTTCTACTTCATCCAAAATATTCTGACGGAATTTATCGATAGATGCAAACCATTGTGGAGTTGCACGATAAATCACAGGTTTTTTCGTCCGCCAATCGTGAGGATAACTATGGGTAAAGAAATCTAGTTTCAGCAAAGCTCCTTTTTCCTTTAATAAATCAGTAATCATAGGATTTGCTTTATCATAAAAGATTCCTTCAAATCCAGGAGCTTCTTCTGTAAACAACCCTTTTGAGTCTACAGGTGACACTACAGATAGTTTATATTTGCTACCGGCGATATAGTCATCTTCCCCGTGTCCTGGAGCAGTATGGACTAATCCAGTACCAGCGTCTAAAGTAACATGGTCACCTAAAATTACGAGCGATTCACGGTCATAGAATGGATGACTTGCAGTCATATATTCCATTTCTTGGCCAGCAAATTCTTTTAGAACCGTTACATTTTCCCAACCGATTTCTGTTTGAACTGTTTCTAGCAAATCTTTTGCTACAACAAACTTACGGCCATCAGCTTCGACCAGTACATACGTAAATTTGGGATTTACAGCAATACCTTGGTTTGCTGGCAATGTCCATGGTGTTGTCGTCCAAATGACGAAAGCTGTATCTTCATCAAGGATGCCTTTACCGTCTTTGACATTGAAAGCTACAAAAATAGATGGAGATTTTACATCTTTATATTCAATTTCAGCTTCCGCTAAAGAAGACTCACTTGACGGAGACCAGTAAATGGGTTTCAATCCTTTGTAAATATAGCCTTTTTCAGCCATTTTACCAAATACGCGTACTTGTGCAGCTTCATACGAAGGGTCTAATGTAACATAGGGATGTTCCCAATCTCCTGCAACTCCTAGGCGTTTGAAATCTTCTCGTTGTTTATCTACTTGGGAAAGTGCATATTCACGACATTTTTCCAAATATTCTGCCATGGACATTTCTTTACGTTTCACGCCTTTATTAGCCAACACTTGTTCGATTGGCAATCCATGTGTATCCCATCCTGGAACATATGGTGCGCGGTAGCCAGACATTGATTTTGAACGAATGATAATGTCTTTACTGATTTTATTCAATGAGTGCCCTAAATGGATATTTCCATTGGCATAAGGAGGTCCATCATGAAGAACAAAGCTAGGTTTTCCTTCGTTCAATTCTTGTCTTTTTTGGTAGATTTGATTTTCTTCCCATTCTTTTTGCCATTCGCCTTCTCGGTTTGGCAAATTACCACGCATAGGGAATTTTGTTTTTCCTAATTGCAAGGTTTCTTTCATTTTCATTCAACCATTCACTCCTTCGTTTATTTTCCGGACACAAAAAGGCATGTTCAGCCGCAAGGGACGAACATGCCGTGGTACCACCCAAATTTAGTTGCATCTATCTAATGCAAACTCTCTGTGACCAATAACGAGGTCAGCCGCTGCTTCTTACTCTAGTTTCAGAAAAGCAGTCTCAAGTAGAGGATCTTTCACGATGCAGTGTCTTACCGATCTTCCACTCTCATCGGCTCGCTTTAAGAATAACAAAGTGCTTTTCTGTTCTACTCGTTTTCATGTTCACCAGGTACGATTGAGATATCGATAGCCTGTGTATCAAATGCCGTCATAGGTGCTTCTATGACTCCTGTGTCTGAGTTTACATCAGTATCATTTTCGTTGTCAAGCTGTTTTGCTAAAACTTCTTTGATCACTTCATGGCTGTCAGTCACATAGCTAGAGAATGGTTGTAAAATTTCGTCCCATTCTGGACTTTTCACTTGTTCCAATTGAGATTCAAGCATCAAGCTGATACGTTGATGGAATACTCGTGTCTTTTTCTTAAGATCTTCTGTTTCTGTCGCAAGCTGTCTTGCTTTTTCTGTTGCATCTGTCAAGATTTTTCTTGCTTTTTCTTCTGCATCAGTTGTTAATTGGTGTGCACGTTTTTCAGCATTCGCAACTAACTCATCTGCTTTGTTTTGTGCAGAAGTAACGATCACTTCAGATTCTTTACTTGCACTTGTTTTTACTTTATCCGCTGTGTCTTGAGCTACGATGATCGATTGGTTCAATGCATCTTTCAATTCATTGAAATACTCAAGTTTTTCTTCTGAATGTTTGACTGCTTTTTCTAATTCACGATTTCTTTGAGTCAATTCTTCATAGTCACGAACAACTAAATCTAAGAAATCATCTACTTCGTCTTGATTATATCCCCGCATTTTTGTTGGGAATGTCTTATTTTGGATATCTAATGGAGTTAAAGCCATGAGTAAACCACCTTTTTATTTTATTTACGTAATACACCGAACAACACCCTGTACTTTTCTTTTTTCGTCTTCCCCTCAAGTTCTTGGATCTGGACTCTGCCGTAACCCCTGATTGAAATAATATCTAATAGTTCAAGTACAAAATCAGGTCTTGTATTTTCTGTCCAATTCACTTTTACTTTACCAGCTTCGATCAGCTGCTTGGACCGCTGTCTGGAAATATTATAAATCTCAGAGATCACACTGTCCAGTCGCATAGAACTAACAGTCCCTCTTTCTTGTGTCCAGCTGTCTTTCGGCAAAATCATTTCTGTGTATTTGATTGGTTCCAAGCGTACAGCAACTTTTCCAATCTTTGTTACTTGTGCAGCAACAAAATGATCCACCTCATTTGCAATAAATACTTGCCAGCGATCGCCATCTGAGATGATATCGCCAAAGTAAGAGCGTTTGATACCTGTTCCCACTAAAGTCCCAAGGATTTTCCCATGACTTAGACTGGTAAATTTGCTAGGATAATGGATTTCATACAATGCTGTTTCAAAATCTTCCTCTACAGGTTCGTAATAATCGGGGAAAATCAAACATCTTTTTCTTTCTGCCTGTTCATATCCACCATAAAACATGAAACGCAAATCACTGCTTTGCCGAATCAGTGTTTCTAAAATATAGGATTGTCTGGGGTCAAGAAATTCAGTCAGATATGGCGCATATTGTCCTTGAACTTGTTCAATCCAATCACCTACTGAGTCGATAAATGCACGTTCATCTGCCCGAAAGTGCTGGTATACATTTGCATCCAAAATTTTCCCCTCCTATCTATTCTGAGAATAAAGATTTTGTTGCTTGAATCAATAAACTAAATGGATAGTTATCCATATAACGATCTGTGCTAATCCTTGTACGGCTAAGTTCAAGATTAGAATGGCCCCTAAAATCGTGAAATCCAAAGGACCGATCCTTAAAGGCAGACGGTCGAATAAACTGATATACGGTTCACAGATCTTAGCTAAAAACCGTCCTAATCCTGATTGATAACCGCCTGGAAACCAAGAGAGCAAAGCATATACCATCAAGATAATGCTATAGAAATAGGCTGCCCGTTGAATTAAATGAAGTAATAGCGCAATAATATAAATCGTAGTTCCTCCTCTTACAGATCAAACAAATTCGCATCTGCAAAAGATTGAGCGGTTGAACTGTCAATCTCCATCCCTGTCGGTGTACAAAGAAAAATCTCATCTCCAACGCGTTTGATATCTCCATCTAATGCATAAACTGTTCCTGTTAGAAAATCAACGATTCTTCTCGCTTGCTTTTCTTCCACTAAATGAAAATTCACTAAGGTTGCTTCTCCAGCGATGATTCGTTTAGCAATCGCCATCGCTTCAGAATAAGCTCTTGGTTCCATCACAGTGATTTTTCCCGCAAGATTTGCTTTAGGTTGTGTAGACGTTCTTGAAGCTGTTCTTTCTTTCGCTACAGTTTTTGTAGGTGATTGATGTAGTTCAATTACTTTTTTCTTTTCAGCCGGCTGAATACTTTCATGCGTTACAGGACGTGAAGTCGCCGTTTTTTGTTTCTCATGAGTATTCGCAGCAGATACAGAATGAGTTGGTTGATTCTGTGCTGTATTTTTTTTAGTTGGCTGTACAGCCTTTTTTGTTGTTTCAGGATAATCTTGGTATTCGTACTCTTCTTCATCAGCTAATCCGAAAAAATTAGCAATTGCTCCTCTGTTTAAAAGCGGCATTTTTGTTCCTCCTTTATTCGTCTTTGAATAGCGCTGTTCCTACACGGATAAATGTTGCACCTTCTTCAATCGCAATTTGAAAATCCTGACTCATCCCCATGCTTAATTCATTACATGGTGCATGGGCATAACCTTTTGCTTGAACAAGATCACGCAATTCTTTCAGCGTACCAAACACTTTATGGATTTGCTCATCAGAAGCTTCTTTAGGCGCCATAGTCATTAACCCAACAACCTTGATTTTTGTGCAGGCAGCTAAAGATTCCACAAACGGTAAAAGCTCATCTGGTGAAATTCCATGTTTTGATTCCTCACCAGAAACATTTACTTCAATAAAACAGGATAATTCTTTTTCTAACCGCTTCTGGATTTCTTCTGCTAATCTTAAACTGTCCAACGCATGAAAGTAATCAATTTCATTTACAATCAATTTTACCTTTCTGCGCTGTAAATTACCAATTAAATGCCACTTTATTTCGGGAAAATCAAATAAATCTTGTTTCTTTTGTAATAGTTTATCTACTCGGTTTTCTGCACAATTCATAACGCCAGCTCTGACCAATTCTTCAGCTTGAGCTGATTCAACAGATTTTGTTACAGCTACTAATGTAACTTCTTTCGGATCACGATGAACAAGAGCACACGAATCCTGAATTTCTTGCTTGATTTTCTGCAAGTTGTCAGCAATCATGTGCTCTTCCTCTCCTTTATTTTTTACGACGGAAAAACGGTGGCGTATTTAATTCATCATCGCCATGAGATTTTGTTTCTTCGCGGTTGAATGTATCAAATTCTTTTTTTTCGATATTGTCAAAATTGGAATCATCAACTCTAGGACGAACATTTTGTTCACGTCTGATATCCCAATCGCCAAAACTGTTTTCTTCTTCTGCAGAAGTTGGTTTAGCTTGATCCATATCTAATACAGTCTTTTGAGCAGGTGATTGCATTTGTGCTTGTCTAGCTGGACGGCTAGACTTGCGCTCCTTTTTTGATTCATCGATACCTGTTGCGATGACCGTCACGCGGATTTCATCGCCCATTTCTTCATTGATAGATGTACCTAGAATAATATTTACATCGCCAGTTGCTGCATTTGCTACGATATCTGAAGCATCTTGTGCTTCAAACAATGTCATATCCAAACCGCCTGTGATGTTAAGAAGTACTTGTTCCGCTCCATCAATAGATGTTTCAAGCAATGGAGAGGAGATTGCTTTTTTCGTTGCTTCTACTACGCGATCTTCTCCACTAGCTACACCGATTCCCATCAATGCTGTACCTTGGTTTTCCATCACTGTTTTCACGTCAGCAAAGTCAAGGTTAACGTAACCTGGTGCCGTAATCAAGTCAGAGATACCTTGTACACCTTGACGTAAAACGTTATCTGCTTCACGGAAAGCTTCAAGCATTGGTGTCTTTTTATCTACAACTTCTAGTAAACGGTTATTTGAGATAATCAATAATGTATCGACATTTTCTTTCAAACGAGCGATACCTTCTGCAGCAAAACGGCCACGTTTAGGTCCTTCAAAAGTGAACGGACGTGTAACGACACCAACGGTCAATGCGCCCAGTTCTCTAGCGATCCCTGCAACGATTGGCGCAGCACCTGTACCAGTTCCTCCACCCATTCCTGCAGTGATGAAAATCATATCTGCACCGTCTAAAGCTTCTCGTAAGGATTGTTCACTTTCTTCTGCCGCTTTTTGTCCAACTTCTGGTTGAGAACCAGCCCCTAAACCACGAGTATATTTTGGTCCTAATTGGATAACTGTTTCAGCTTTTGAATTTTTTAATGCTTGCACGTCTGTGTTGGCCGTAATGAATTCAACACCTTTGACGTTTTCTTCAATCATTCGGTTCACAGCATTTCCACCGCCACCGCCGACTCCGATGACTTTGATTACTGCGCCGTCATTGATATTATTATCAATTGAGAATTCCATATCTTATTCCTCCCAGGATGAATTAATCAAAAATATTTGTAAAGAAACCCTTGATTTTATTTTTTACATTTTCTCCGGATTCTTTTGGTTCCGGCTCATCGTAGACTGTTTCTTCAGGTGCTTCATAGCTTTCATATGTGTTTGTTGTTTCTTGTTCAACTACCATTTGACGAGCTGCTGAGGTCTCACCTGTAACAGCAATTTTTGCCAATTGATACACTTCGCTCAAGTTTGCTGAATAATCAACGATACTTATTACATTTGTAAATACCGGGTTTCTCAGTCCCATGTGATTTGGAACATACAGTTTCACATTTACGCCGAAGATTTCTTGCGCCAAGTCCACAACACCTGGAAGACTAGCAGCTCCGCCTGTCAATACGACGCCACCTGGCAACTCTAATGCTTCGATTTGGTCCAATGCATCTTTTGCTTTGTTGAAAATCTGTTCCATACGAGCTGAAATAATTTCTGACAAATAGCGTTCATCGACTTTCACTGGTTCTGACTGGCCAATTACATCTACTGGAAACTCTTCATCTGGTGATGTCCGTTCTGGATATGCATCCCCGTAATTTATTTTCAACGCTTCTGCATTGTTAAAAGACGTATTTAATACAATAGAGATATCTTTAGTGACAAATTCGCCACCTTCTTGGTCGAGACTGGTAAACTTCAATTGCTTATCATGCATAACAGCTGTTGTCGTTTGGCCACCACCCATATCAATAACGATCGTACCAAAATCTTTTTCTCCGTCAGAAAGAATTGATTCTGTCAGCGCTAAAGGAGTAATCACCATTTCATTGACGATTAATCCGGCGTTTTCCACGCATTTACGTATGTTATGGATGATCGTTTTTGGTCCGGTAAACAACAGACCGTACATTTCTAATCTTACGCCGATCATTCCACGAGGGTCTTTGATCCCCTCGAATCCATCGACAGTAAAATCTTGTGGCAAAATTGACACGATTTGACGTTCAGGAGGTATTGAACGAACAAGGGCAGCAGAAGCCACATTTCTGACATCTTCATCGGTGATTTCCTTTGAATCTCCGTTAACTGCAATCATTCCCTGGCAATTTTCTACTTCAAGCATGTTTGCTGGCAAACCGACACTTACGCCTTTGATCTGGATACCTGCTTTTTCTTCTGCTTGTCGTACTGCTCGTTGTATCGCTTGGACCGTTTTATCGATATCAACGATAATGCCTCGGTTAATCCCTTCTGATTTTGCGTTTCCTACTCCAATAATATTCATTTGGCTGTCGATATATTCAGCCACGACAACTTTAACAGATGTCGTTCCAATATCAAGGCCTACATACATTCCTGTTTTTGCCATGAATGGGATTCCCTCCTACTTACTATTCCATATACAAGCGAACAACTAGCGTCCGTTTTAAAATATACTTATTAATAGATATATTCACTGCTTTCAATTCTACCATAAATTACTGGTTTTTAGAAAGTACATTCTTACTTTTTAAAGTTGTTTTATCAATTTTCATTTAAACTTGACGGAGTTGTACTTGGATTGTCTTCTATTTGACTTGTTTCACTTGAATTATTTGAATCAGATGAGCCGTTTGTATCAGACGATTCAGGTGTATCTGCTGCTTGCGTTTCTGCCTCTTCACTTGACCCATTTGTTTGATCCGCGTTTTCTTCACTTCCAGTTGTTTCTTCCGTTTGGTCCGATTCTGCCGTTTCTTGAGTACTGCTGTAAGGATATGAGTAGATGCCAACTTCCATGTCGATCACACCTTTTTCATCCATGTCTTTGGCTACTTGCGAATAATATTTCATTTGGTTCGCAAGATTATTGATATTTACAATGACTTGATTGCCATCATTCATGTTCAATTGGATCAGGTTTTTATTACTTGCTCTTGGTGTATACTTGATTTCAGAGATTGCTTTTTGCAATTCTGATGATAACTGATTGTATTGCTTTGTTAATTCTTTGATTTTTGCTGAATCTTTGAACTCTTCTAAGATAGGGAGATTTTTTGTAGGATTTGCTACTTTTTCATCTAATACTGTTCCATTTTCAATTACTGGATAGTATTGATTATCTTTTGCAATCAAAGCGATTTCTTTATATTCTGTCACATCCAAATCGAACTCATTTATCCCTTTGAAGTGTATAGCTGCTTTTTCGATTCTCGGCTGTGCTTTTTTTAGCCGTTCGATATAAGTGGATCGATCGAAATACTGCCCCCAGACATTTTCTCCCAATGACAATTTGGTATCAGAGATGATTTCCTGACTGTTGACTACCTTATTACCTGACACTGCAACTGCTTGTAGCTTGCTATAAGGAGAAACATAATAGATCAAAAAAATCAGCGGTATGCCCAATACAGTAATAATCAATGCTAACCGACGAAACAGTACTTTATGCCTTTGACTTTTTAAATTGGGGAGACGATTCAAAAAAGAACCGTTATACGGGCCACCGTTTTTCTTTTGCTTGATCTCTTCAAAAAATTCGATTTTTTTCTCGGACTGGCTTGTTTCTTGCTGTTCCTCTTGAACCGTTCTTTCTTCTTCAGAATCTGAAAGGGGTGTGTCTAATGGTGTGTCTTCTTTTTTTGGCTCTTGGTTTTTCATCCCTTGTTCTGCCAGATATTTTCGGTTAGCCTTTTGCCAAGGAGTCAAATTGTTTTCATCAGAAGACGGATGAGACAATTTTCTAGGTTCTTTTTTCTTACTCACTAAGACCACCGCCTTTATTTTTTGATTATTTGATTCACTACGTCATAAAGACGTTTTGAAGCATCAGGGATGCCTTGTTCTTTAGAAGCTCGGCACATTTGCTTTTGCAATTCTTCATCATCCATGATTTCGTTAATTGTCTGACTTAGTGATTCACCCGTTAGCTCATTATCCGCAATCATTTTTGCTGCTCCTGCATGAACAAGACTCATTGCATTTTTAGTCTGATGATCATTCGTAACATATGGACTGGGAACCAGCACTGCCGGAAGCCCCAAAGCTGTAAATTCTGCGATCGAAGTTGCTCCAGCACGTCCCACTAGCAGATTGCTCGAAGCCATGACTTCTGCCATGTTTTTGATGTAAGGCTGGACACTAATGTTTTGTATTTCAGGATTTATTTTATTTAGGATTTCGTCATAATATCTTTCTCCTGAAGCATACAAGACTTGATAAGAGGAAGGAATATATTCACTTAAAAAAACCGATACCGCTTGATTGATTTTAAGTGCTCCTTGACTGCCGCCAAAAATCAAAACTGTTTTCTTTTCTGGATCCAACCCAAATGTTTTCAAAATATCTGATTTTTTAGTATCTGCTACTTCTTGTGCTCGAGGATTACCTACAAGGACTGATTTGTTTTCGGGAAAAAAAGGAGCCGCATCTTTGAATGAAAGAGCGATCCGATCCACATATCGGCTTAAAAATTTATTGGTAACACCTGGTACACTGTTTTGTTCATGGATAATAGTTGGAATTCCCATTTTTGATGCAGCATACACTACCGCTCCGGATACATATCCTCCAGTACCGATAACGATATCTGGTTGAAAATCACTGAGGATTTTTTTTGCTTGACGGATACTCTTAAGAAACAATCGGATTGTCTTGATATTATGCATGGAAATTTTTCGTTTAAAGCCTTGAATCTCCAAAGTATGGAAAGGCATTCCTGTATCAGGGACAATTTTATTTTCCAGACCACGTTTTGCTCCCACATACATGAATTCAGCATTCGGTTCTTGAGTCTTCACATAATTGACAAAGGCAAGAGCCGGATAAATATGTCCTCCCGTTCCTCCGCCTGTAACCAAAATTTTCATTTTTTATCGCTCGCTTCTACTTTTTCTATTTTAATTGATTCACAGCTTCCATGAATCGGTTTCCTCTAGTTTCAAAATTAGGGTATTGATCCCAGCTGGCATTCGCTGGTGATAATAAAATCACATCACCATCTGTACTGTTTTCTAATGCTAAAGGAACTGCTTGTTCTACAGAATCGGCTGTTACTATCGTTTCGATGCCTGCTTTTTTTCCAGCATCGATCAATTTTTCTTTTGTTTGACCAAATACGATCATTGCTTTGATTCCTTTTAGTGAAGGAACCAATTCATCAAATGTATTTCCTCTATCTAATCCGCCTGCCAATAACACGACCTTAGCCGTTTCAAATCCGCTTAGAGCCATTTTAGTCGCTAAAATATTGGTTGCTTTTGAATCATTATAAAATTTTCTGCCTTGGATTTCTCCTACATATTGCGTACGATGTGGCACGCCATGGAATAAATGCAACGTTTGTCGTATAGCTTCATTTGATATACCATACAATTTTGCTACAGTAATAGCAGCTAACGCATTTTCTACATTATGCGTACCTGGTACGCCAAGTTCAGAGATTTCCATTATTTTTTCTTTTTTATAATAAATTGCGTGATCGTCAGCATACACACCGTCTTCCAACACTTCTTTTGTCGAAAAAGGCAGGACGCGTGCTTTTGTTCTTTGCGCTAATTCTTGTAGTTCTGACTGATTCCAGTTAAGAACCAGATAATCTTCAGCTGTCATATTTTTTTGAAGGTTCCATTTAGCTTTGACGTATTCTTTTCTTGTCCCATGATAATCAATATGTGCTTCATAAATATTGGTGATCACCGCTATATGAGGATGGAAATCTGTGATTCCCATGAGTTGAAAACTAGATAACTCCATCACGATTTTATCTTCTGGTTTCGCTTCTTGCGCGACACCACTTGCTGGATACCCAATATTTCCTGCTAGACGTGCAACTCCTTTGTCTACGCCTGCATTCAGTAGTAGTCCAGTCATCGTTGTTGTCGTGGTTTTTCCATTCGTTCCTGTAATCCCAATAATTGGGCATTCCGCTACTTCGTAAGCTAGCTCCACTTCCGTAATTACCGGAATACCCATTTCTTGGGCTTTTGCTACTAAAGGATGGCTGTAGGGAATCCCAGGATTTTTGACCATCAACGAAAATTCTTCATCTAGTAATTCGATTGGATGACTGCCTGTTATTACTTTTATCCCTAAAGAAAGCAATTCTTGTGCTTCCGGATTTTCATCAAAAGGTTTTCCGTCATTAACGGTGACAAGTGCGCCCAATTCATGTAATAATTTGGCCGCACTTACTCCGCTTTTTGCGAGTCCTAAGACAAGCACTTTTTTATTTTCATATGTTGATATTTTTTTCATTTCCTGTCATCTCCTACCAAACGATCCATAATGTGATCAATGAAGTCACAATGCTGATCAACCAAAAAACTGTATCAATCTTCCACTCCGACCATCCGCACATTTCAAAATGATGGTGGATTGGAGACATTTTAAAAATTCGTTTTCCCGTAAGTTTAAAGGATGTAACTTGAAGCATCACACTTGCAGTTTCCATAACATAAATCAAGCCAATCAAAAGCAATGTCCACTCTTGGTTCAGCATCATAGAAATTGCCGCTAAAAGTCCGCCCAAAGCTAATGAACCAACATCTCCCATAAAAATCTTGGCAGGTTTCCGGTTATAGACGAAGAATCCAAGTAAACCACCTAAGACACTGAGACAAATGATTAATACATCATACTGATGCTGATGCCAAGCAATCAGACCGTAAGCTGCAAAAGATATGCTGCCTAAGCCAGCAACTAATCCATCGATACCATCCGTCAGATTGACCGCATTTGAAAATCCAACAAGCCAGAAGATAGCGAAAACCCCATAAATGATTCCTAAAGGCAGATCCAGCCCAAAGAAATTCAATACACCTGGATAGCCTTCAGAACGGTAAACAAGATAAAAGATGATTCCCCCTAGAACCTGTCCAATCAGTTTCTGTTTCGAGTTCAGCCCCATGTTTCTTTTCTTGAAGATCTTTATAAAATCATCAAGAAAACCAATTACTCCATATAATGCTAATACAAAAAGCAAGATGAAAAGAGTAGGAGTCAGCTGTTTTTGCCAAGCTCCAACCCAAATCCCTGTCAAAATAGAGCCGATCAGAAACACTAAGCCGCCCATTGTAGGAGTTCCGGCTTTGATATTATGCCACTTTGGTCCCTCCTCGCGAATCGCCTGACCTTGCTTTTTCATTTGAAAGTAACCAATAAATAGCGGCATTGCGGCAATCGTCATTGCACAACTGCTGACAATGGGAATCAATGCTTGTGTCCATTCCATGCTCATTTCTCTCCTATTTCTCTTCTTATTCTTCTAAAGTAAAATTAAGTTTTTCTTTTGTGATTTTTTCATATGGAGCAAGTTCTTGTTTGACACAATAACCATCCCCATCAAAACTAACTTCGATACCAAGGATTTTCCCTAGCTTCATGATATCTGCTTTTGACCATCCAGTTACATCAGGCATCAGCTTGTCGCCGCCAGTATATAGAATCAGTTTTTCTCCAGAGATCAACTGATCACCGTTGGCAGTAGATTGTTTTTGTACTTTTTTCCCGTTACCGATAACGACAGGTTGCAGTCCGCTTTTTTGAGCATCCGCTGCTGCAACATCTGCTTCTAGATTACGATAATCGGCTACGGATACTTTTTCTGTTTTGGTTTCTGTATCCGTATCTTCTTCAGTTTCTTTAAAATCCATTGCCCGTTTCATCAATGGATTTGCGATTTTAGCCAAAGCCATTCGATCATATGTCTTAGGGTGTTTCATTGTTAGATACAAGACATAGTCTGGATCTTCAGAAGGAACCATCTCCACAATCGAATACAGGTAGGCTGTATCTCCTGTTTGGTATCCCCCTGTATCAGAAGCGATTTGGGCTGTTCCGGTTTTTGCCGATACATTGTATCCAGGTACACTATATACGCCATAAGCACTACCGTAGTTTTCGCTTTCGACAACATCTCTCATATATTCACGGACTTTTTCTGTTGTTTCTTTTGAAAAAGGTTGTCCTAGAACTTCTGTTTGAGTTGTTCGCTCTTCTCCAGTTTGAGGATCCACTACTTTGCTGATATATCGAGGTTGAATCATTGTACCGTTATTCGCAATAGAAGTGAAAGCTTTCATCATTTGGAAATTCGTCACACCTACCGCTTGTCCATAAGCACTCATTGCTCGGTCGACAATATTTGATGTAGGCAAAGCACCATTTACTTCGTCATCTAATCCAGAATGGGTACTTTGTCCAAATCCTAGTTTTTGTAAATAATTGTACCATCGTCCGCCTAATCGCTGTTCCAGTATGACCATCCCGACGTTACTTGACCATGAAAGAGCTTGACGCATGGTCAGCACACCTTTTTCACCAAAGTCATGGTCATTGATCGTCGCATCTTCTACTTGGATTTTTCCAGATTGGAAGGTTTCATTCTCGTTGAATTCTCCTTCTTCGATAGCGGCTGCAGTAGTGAAAACCTTCATGGTTGATCCTGGCTCATAACTATCTTGTACCAAGAAATTACGCCAGATAGCATCTTCTCCAGTCAAACCTTCCATTGTTTCGGGATTGAAAGTAGGACGCTGCCCCATCGCCAAAATCTCTCCAGTTTTTGCTTTCATCAAGACTGCTGTCAATTCTTCCGGTTGATATTCTTCATTTACTTGATCCATCAGTGTTTCCAAATAACTTTGTAGTCTACTGTCCAAAGTCGTGTAGATATCTTGTCCATCAACAGCTTTTTCTTCTTCTGCTACTGTACCTGGCAGAGGATTTTGAAAATTATCTTTTTGATAAATAATCTTACCATCTTTACCGCTCAAAATATCATTGTAAGCAGACTCCAAACCTAGTTTACCAACTAAGCCATTCTCATCTTTGTCTGGAACTGCATATCCGATAAAATGAGAAGAAAAGACGCCATTTGGATACATCCGAGCCTGATGGTCGACAAAGTAAAGACCAGCGACACCTTCTTTTTTCATATCTGCTTCGATGTTTTGCTTGGTTTCTTGGGAGATATTTTTCCCATAGCTACCAAATTCAACTTGATACAGCTCTTTTTTTGCGCCGTCTTCTAAAATATTCAGTGCATCTTTTTTGTCTATAGAAAGATTCTTATGCAGGATTTCTGCTATTTTATCAAAATTCTTTTCTTCGACATACAGTTTTTTATCCCCAGAAGTATATGTTTTTGAGAGTATCGCTTTAATTGAATAAGAGGAGGCATCTTCTGCGAGCGCCACACCGTTACGATCATAAATCGTTCCTCTTTTTGCTTTTACTACTTCACTTCCTTGGTACAACTGTTTTGTTTTTTCAGCTAATGAGGTACCAGCAACATGACCTCCAATAACGATATACGAGAAACGGACGGCAAATAAAAAGAACAATCCAATACTCGTAGCAAATAAAATGATACCTACTTTTTTGCGATTGTTCATCGGATTTAGATTTTTCTTTTCCATAAACCGCCGAATTTTATTTTTAAGACTCATTTACTTCACTTTCCTTAAATTGTCGTCATTAATAGACAATCCTTTTTCTTCTGCGATTTGTTTAATCCGTTCAGTACGAGAAAGTTCATTTTTTTCTTGTTCTAAACTCGTTTTTTCTTGCTTTTTATCATTGATTTCTGTTTGTATTGATGTGATTTCTTTTTCAGCTCCGCTGATATTTGTACGCAACATGACTGTTAAAACACACAAAGCAACAATAGCAATCGCCACGCTTGCCACAGCAATTTTTTCCAAAGCAGAAATCTGCTTCAATCGTTTTGCTGGTGATTGTGGAAGAATGATTTCTTGATTCGAAGAAGAATCTGGCATTTGTTGTTCTGGCTGATCCACCAATTCAGGTAAATCATATTCGTACTCTTGCATTTTCTTTAATTCTGCCATCATTCTACTCCTCTTTCATTCTTATTTTTTCTGCAATACGTAACTTTGCACTGCGTGATCGATTGTTTTCTGCTAACTCTTCCTCTGAAGGAAGGATTGGTTTACGAGTAATGACTTTCAGTTCCGGTTGAAATTCGTCAGGTATGACAGGAAGTCCCGGTGGTAAATCTTGAACCGTACTATATTCTTTAAACATACTTTTGACAATTCTGTCTTCTAATGAGTGGAATGTGATCACACTGATTCTTCCATTGACTTTCAATAACCGGATTGCCTGTTCTAAAGAGGCCTCTTCGACACCAAGTTCGTCATTTACTGCAATCCGCACAGCTTGAAAAATTCTTTTTGCAGGATGCCCGCCTTTTCTTCTTGCGGGAGCTGGGATGACTTGTTTAATGATTTCGACAAGCTCACCAGTTGTTTGGATTGGTTTTGTTTTTCGTACTCGTTCGATTTCACGAGCAATTTGTTTGGAAAATTTCTCCTCGCCATAGCGGAAGAAAATCTTTACTAATTCATGGTAGGAATATTCATTAATTACGTGATAAGCGGTTAAAGGAGCTGACTGATCCATACGCATATCCAAGGGTGCATCTTGATGATAACTAAATCCACGTTCTGCTTCATCTAGTTGAGGAGAGGAAACCCCTAAGTCATACAAAATACCATCTACCTTATCTACATACTCACTCAAGCGTTCTTCTAATTCTCTGAAATTCGCTTTGATAAATGTGACCATCCCTTGTTCGACATAAGAAGCTAAACGCAGCTTGGCGTGATCGATTGCTTTTTGATCTTGGTCAAACGCATACAGGTGCCCTTTAGAACTTAGTTGGCTCAATAAATATTCACTATGTCCGGCACCGCCGAGTGTACAGTCTACATAAACGCCATCCGGTTTGATGTTCAATCCATCTACCGTTTCTTTCAACATGACTGTATAGTGTTGAAATGTTTCAGTCATTAGTCAGCCTCTTCCTATTCTTATAGTCCGAAATCAATCATATTTTCAGCAATTTCGTCAAAATTCTCTTCTGCTTCTGCAGAAAAATCTTCCCATCGTGTCTCATCCCAAATTTCAATTCGGTTAGATACGCCGATGATTACGCACCCTTTTGTCAAAGCTGCATAATTTCTTAACGTGCTTGGTATATTGATCCGTCCTTGTTTATCAAGTTCGCATTCAGTGGCAGCCGAATAGAAGAATCGCACAAATGTACGTGCGTCTTTTTTAGCCAACGGCATTTCGTTCAGCTTAGCTTCCAGATTTTCCCATTCGCTCATCGGATAGCCGAAAAGACAACCATCCAATCCGCGTGTCAGAACAAACTTTTCGCCAAGTTCTTCACGAAGTTTTGAGGGAACGATTAAACGTCCTTTTGCATCAATATTATGTTGGAATTCACCCATCAACATTGAAAGCCCCCCATTCCTCCACTAACTAAAATTAGTCTACCACAATCCCCCACTTTCTACCACCTTTTCTAGGAAATCCGGGAACAACTTTTTTTATTCATAAACATTTTTTTAAGAATCAAGCTGCAAAAAGCCTTTTAAAAGACTTTTTACAGCTTTTCTGCTTTTTTCATAGGTAAGAAAGTATATTCACAATGATCAAGACCGCGTACAAGACGATCGTCAGCAGAAATACCAAACGCCAAGTCATCTTGAAATAACGCGGATAAATGATTTCTTCATAATAATATGCTTGAAAAACAGCAATACAGATGCCCATTAGTAAAACAGAAATAAAGAAAAACGGCAGGATAGAAATTGTCGCTGTGTTTCTAGACAACGCATGCATACCGCCCCACAAAAAAGGAATCGCCAAATCAGGGGCTTTTATTTTAAAACGACGATTTAACGAAAATAATTTTACAAGAAATTGGCAACCAAACAAAACGATTACCGGGTAAATATACCAAAACAAGATAAGTGGTGTGAATGTGCCCATGAACGTAAACTCCTTTTTTATCGTTGCTTCAAGTATACTGTATATACTTTACACAACTGTTTCATTTTATTTAAATTTATGCAGTTATATTCTATATCTTACAAACACATTCCATGTATTCCAATCCCCTATCCGTTATAATAAAAGAAACAGGCAACAGGAGGAAAATCATGATCAAATATTTTACATTAGATAATGAGAAACTGCGTAATACCGGAAAGGAAACTGACCAAACGATCTGGTATTGTGTAGAACGTCCCAATCAAGAAGAGATTCATCAGCTGACACATCAATTTGAAATTCCGTCAGATTACATCACTTCCATATTGGACGATGCAGAAAATTCCCGTACAGAAGAATTCAATCAATCAAAGTTGACAAAACCAGCGTTATTATTGTTACAATATCCGTTTGCTAAAACAAGTCCTAGCGGTTATTTTCAAGTGGATACATACCCGCTCTCTATCATTTTGACGCCCAAAAAGAAGCTTATCACAATTACGAATCATGAACCACTATTTTTAAAGAAAGTCTTTAGTCAAACCTTTCCAAAAAGCGATGTTTCACCCAATCTCAATATCTTCTTTCAATTCATCTGGCAGGTTACACTGTCTTATAACAGTTATTTAGCTACGCTTCAATCTCAATGCGATACTTTGGAAGCCAAACTTCAAGTATCAACTGAAAACAAACAACTTTATCAAATCATGGATATCCAAAAAAGCCTTGTTTATTTCAGAGAAGCGACTTCTGCTAATTTAGATGCATTGAAAGAATTAGCGCAAAATAAACTTTTCCAAGAAAATCATGCGTTGAAAAACCATCTGCGTGATGTATTGGTAGAAACAGAGCAAGCAATGACTACTTCTCGCATTCAATTAAAACTAGTAGAACAAATGAATCAGACTTTTTCAGCAATTGTATCGAATAATTTGAATAATATTATGAAAATTTTAACTTCTTTAACGATTATATTAACTATACCAACAATCATCGGAAGTATCTATGGGATGAACATCAAGCTACCCATTGCTGAAAGAGATGATGCGTTTATCTGGCTAGTCCTATTAACATTATTTATTTGTATCGTAACTACCTATTATTTAAAAAAAGGGAAGTTTTTATAAAAAAGACCTCTTGTAGAAAAGACAAAAAGATTGTACACTTGGATTAACTAATTAATTACGAGGTTGAAAACAATGCGTGAAAAAAAACAAACAAGTACTTTTGCTAAAGTAACAAAATTTGTCATTTGGACGATGCTGATTTTAACGATTGGGTCTGTTGTATTGACTGCTGTCATGAGTGTCATGTAAAAAATAAAATATAGCTATCAGCTGCTAAAAAGGACCTGAACCACTACGAGGTGGATCAGGTCCTTCTTGCGAGTTGCAATAGTTCTTTTGCATGTTCGAGTGTCAGTTTTGTAATCTCACTTCCAGCTAGCATGCGTGCAATTTCTTCTTCTCTTTCTTTTGTTTTCAATTCTGAAACAGAAGTTTGCGTACGACCATCAATCACTGCTTTCACGATATAATATTGATAGTCGGCGACTGCGGCGACTTGCGGTAGATGAGTGATGCACAAAACTTGAGAGTATTTCGATATTTGAGAAATTTTATCCGCGATGGCTTGTGCAACTCTTCCACTTACACCTGTATCCACTTCATCAAAGATAATACTTGTCACACCTTGCTCAGAAGAAAAAATCGTTTTTAAAGCCAGTAACATCCGAGATAATTCGCCACCAGAAGCGACTTTCACTAAAGGCTTCAGCGGCTCTCCTGGATTGGTCGTAATGTAGAATTCGATTTGGTCAAACCCATCATGATTCAATTGTCTGTTTTCTTCTTTTAAGAAACGTACTTCAAACTCAGTGTTTTCCATATACAGACTTTTTAATTCATGCAGAATGGATTTTTCCAATTCTTTTGCGATTTTTTTACGCGCTTCATGAAGATCTGCGGCTTGTTGCTGAAGTAGAAGCTCTTTTTGCTCTAGTTCCTCTTTCATTTTGTCCAATTGACCTTCTGAAAAATCAGAAGAAGCTAGCTCTTCGGTGATTTCGTCATAGTAAGCCAATATCGACTCAATGGATTCGCCATATTTGCGTTTCAACTGTCGGATTAATTCTAAACGTTGAGTCACTTCTTCTAAACGGTTCTCATCTAACTCCAACAAATCGATTTGACGACTCATGTCTCCGATTGCATCTTGTAACAAATAGTAAGCACTTTGGATATTTTCATAAATTGCTTCATACTCCACATCTAGATGTGCGATCCCTTGCAATTCTGCAACGGCCAAGCCAACGCCATCTACACTGTTTTGTTCATTATTCGTCAGTGCTCCGTAGCCTGCAGCTAATCCATCAGCAATTTTTTGATAATTGCTAAGTTTTTCTCTTTCTTCTTTTAATTTCTCTTCTTCTCCGACTTGCAAATCAGCAGCAGCTATTTCTTCTTGCTGGAAATGGAGCATATCTATTCTCTGAACATAGGATTTTTCATTTTGCTGCACTTTTCGTACCCTTTTTTCCAGCTCACGATAAGAGGTATATTCTTGCTGATAACTCTTTTTCTTCTGTTGGAAAGCTGCATCTCCAAAACGATCCAATAAAGCAAGATGTGATTCAGGCTGGAGCAGTTCCTGATGTTCGTTTTGCCCTTGGATATCCACTAAATAACTGCCGATTTTCCTTAGATTAGCTAGCGTGATGATGTGACCATTCACTCGGCAAACATTTTTTCCAGTCAACGACATATCTCGTCGAACGATCAGATTGTCTTCATCCGTTTCGATACCTAATTCAACCATCAATTCAGAGAATCCTTCTTGTTTCGGAAGTTCAAACAATCCTTCAAGAATGCATTTTTCTGCGCCTTGACGTATATAATCGCTTGAACCTCTTCCTCCTGCTAACAAACCTAAAGCATCGATAATGATGGATTTACCCGCACCAGTCTCTCCGGTCAGCGCGGTCATTCCTTCGTGAAAAGAAAGCCGCAATTCCGGAATAATCGCAAAGTTAGTAATACTGATTTCTTGTAGCATCACATTCGCTCCTCAACTTAAAGGTAATGCAGGAAGTCTTTCTTTAGTAAAACTGCCTGGTCTTCAGTTCGTGTAATCATCAAAACATTATCGTCATCATTGATAATCGAAAATAATTCTTTCTTGTAGCGCTTATCGATCAAATTCGCTGCTGCCGAAGCATTCCCCGGCAAAGTTTTCAAAGTAACAAATTTTTCCATTTGGTCAACTGCTACGAAAGCGTCTTTTAACAGTTTTTCCAATTTAGTATTTACATCTTCATTTGTTTCAGCTGGTATACTATAACGGTAGCCGCCATCTGAGGCCGGTACCTTAATCAGTTTTAGTTCCTTTATATCTCTGGAAATCGTAGCTTGAGTAACAGATATTCCTTTGCTTTTCAGGATTTCAACAAATTCTTCCTGCTTTCGGATATCTTGCTCACTCAACAATCGAGTAATCAAACGATGCCGATCTTTTTTTCTCATTACGTCTTCGCTCCTTAGCTTATTCTTCTTAACCAATGATAGCTTATTTCCTTGGTATAATAAAGAAGAATCCGCATACTTCTCACTTGATTTTCACAGTTACAATTTATTTATGGTCAAACTGTTCGTGTGCGTTTGAAACCACTTCTGCCATATTAATAGCTGGATTGATCGTGCCGCTTTCAGGTACCTTCCTCAAGTGAGCCAAGAACTCGATATTTCCTTCTCCCCCCGTGATTGGAGAATAACTTACTTCCAGCACATCATATCCACCTTGTGCCGCAAATGACAAAATGTCTTCTAAAACTTTTTGATGGGTCTGTGCGTCACGAACAATTCCGTTTTTCCCTACAGATTCTCTGCCTGCTTCGAATTGGGGTTTGATTAAGGCAATCACTTCTCCCTCTTCTTTTAAAATAGCATGTAATGGAGGCAGCATCAGTTTTAGTGAAATAAAAGAAACATCGATGACAGCAACTTCTGGAATCCCTAAGGTAAAGTCTTCGGGTTTTGCATAACGAAAATTCACTCTTTCCATTACGACGACTCTAGGATCTTGTCTGATTTTCCAAGCTAGCTGATTGTAACCGACATCTAAAGCATAACTCATTTTAGCGCCATTTTGCAAAGCTGCATCAGTAAATCCGCCAGTGGAAGCACCGATATCTAACAATGTTTTTCCTTCAACAGATAGATCAAATGCTTTGAGCGCTTTTTCTAATTTTAATCCACCCCGAGAAACATAAGGAAGTTTTTTACCTTTGACTCTTAATTCACTACTTACTGGAATTTTTTCTCCCGGTTTATCAAACCGCTCGTTTTTTTCGTTGTAAATCAAACCAGCCATAACTGAACGTTTGGCTTGTTCTCTTGTTTCAAATAATCCTTGTTTGACCGCTAATACATCTACGCGTTCTTTTTCCATTCTTTCCCTCATTTCTCCACATCAAATTGCTTGATCATCTGGCGCATCAGCCCGCCATCAAAAGAAAAAACGTCCTCATCTAATTTGTCTATGATCTTATTAGCGGACAACAACTCAATCTCCAACGCCTCATGTGTCTTTTCTAGTCCTAATAAACGCGGGTAAGTGTTTTTTTCCATACGTTCATCTTTGCCAGCTGTTTTCCCTAACGTTTTCGTTGTACCAATCACATCAAGTAGATCATCTCTTATCTGGAAAGCCAAACCTAAATGTTCGGCTAATCGTTGAAGTAGCAATAAGATTTCTTCAGGTTGCTTCGCTAATATACCTCCAGCTAGCAAGGCATAACGAATCAAACGTCCTGTCTTTCTTTCATGAATAAATGCTAATTCCTCTAATGAAAGCTTTTTTGATTCTCCTTCGATATCTGCAGCTTGTCCAGCCACCATACCTTGTGATCCCGCACAAACAGCTAATTGCTGAAGCAACAGAAGCTTAGGAGAATGACCCAAGTGTGCCATACTGATCAGCTGGAATGCGCCTGTCAGTAAACCATCTCCAGCCAATATAGCTAACGCTTCGCCGAATACTTTGTGATTGGTAGGTTTTCCCCTTCGAAGATCATCATTGTCCATCGCAGGCAAATCATCGTGGATCAAGGAATACGTATGCACCATTTCTAAAGCAGCTGCTACTTGATAGACGGGAACATCGATAGGCTCATCAAAGGAAGCAACGGCCGCTAAAAGTAATAAGGGACGGATTCTTTTTCCACCTGCTTTCACTGAATAAGTCATCGCATCACAGAGTGCTCTATCCGTCGTATGTTCATCTAAAAAAGACAAGATTTCTTTTTCTACAGCAGGTAGATGAATAGCTGAAAAGTCAGTTAATCTCATCTCAGCTTTCCTCGTTTCCGTCAAAATCAACTTCTTCATTTGATTCTGTCATCATTTTCGTCAAAGTTTCTTCTGCTTTAGCTAAGGTATCTTGGCAATGTTTGCTTAATTCCATTCCTCGTTTAAACGAATCTAGAGCTGATTCTAATGGAACGTCTCCTTGTTCTAGCTGCATGACGATTTTTTCTAATTCTTGCAGTGACTCTTCAAAAGTTGGATTTTCCATATTCTTATTCTCCTTTATCTATCTCTTGTACTTGTCCTTTAACGATTCCATCTTGATAATGGATTGTCAGCAAATCCCCTTGATGAATCTCGGAGACACTTTTTACTACTTGATCATTTAACGTCGTATAGCTGTAGCCTCTTCCCATGATTTTCAATGGACTCAACAAATCAAGAGATTGAACAGCTTGAGCAAAACGCTGCTGCTGTTGTTTCATATATTGTTGGATTTTCTCTTCTAAACGTTTTTCTAGATAAGCAGTTTCTTGGCGGGCTGCTTTGACTCGATAAAGCGGAGCCACTTGTTCCAATTGGTGGCTTAACGCGATCGTTTGCTTTTCTTTTGCATGATAAATCTGCTGTGTAGCTTGATATAATCGCTGTTTCAATTGATCTAATTTGATGGTCTGTCCTTCATACAATCTTTCAGGCTGCCGAAAGACATAGGAACGTCGAGCACGCTCGAACCGTTCTTGTTTGCGCTGGATCTGGCGTACAAACGCCTGCTGCAATCTAGCTTGCCGTTCTTGAATGCGCATCAACTCTTCTGACAAAACAGGAACAGCTAATTCTGCAGCTGCTGTTGGAGTAGCAGCCCGAACATCTGCTACTAAATCAGCGATCGTAGTATCTGTTTCATGTCCCACAGATGAGATCACCGGCGTATCGGCTTGATAAATCGCTCGGGCAACCCGTTCTTCATTAAACGGCCACAAATCCTCAATCGATCCGCCCCCACGACCAATGATCATTGTATCAAAATCGCCCATCTCTTCTACTCGTCGGATATTTTTGACAACATTGTCCGCTGCTTGATTCCCTTGTACAACGGTTGGGAACAAAACCAATTGGACAATTGGATACCTTCTTTTCACCGTCGTGATGATATCGCGTATAACCGCTCCGCTTGGACTGGTAAGAATCGCGATTCGCTTTGGGAAACGCGGCAACATTTTTTTAGGACCTTGAAAAAGGCCTTCCTTCATCAGCTTTTCTTTTCGTTCTTCCAATTCTTGATATAAAGCACCTATTCCATCAGGCTCCATGTGCTCTACATAGATTTGATACGAACCTCCCGCTTCATAGAGTGAAATACGCCCAACAACAAGGACTTTCATTCCTTCTTTTGGCTGGAATCGTAATTTTTGGAATGCACCTTTGAACATAATAGCAGATATTTTTGCATGATCATCTTTTAAGCTGAAATATTGATGGGCATTGGCGCGTAAACGGAAATTCGATATTTCACCGGTTAAATATACCCGTTCTAAATAAGGATCGGCATCAAATTTACGTTTCAAATACCTCGTTAATGTAGTGACAGTTAAATATTCTTGTGCCATTTATTCACCTGCTCCAAAAGCTTCGGCAGATTTTACGGTTTGATACATCAGCATTGTGATAGTCATTGGCCCTACACCCTTTGGCACAGGAGTGATCCAGCCTGCAATAGGCTCCACTTCATCAAATTTCACATCACCGATCAGCTTACCGTTAGCATCACGGTTCATCCCTACATCGATCACTACAGCACCTGGTTTTACGAATTCTTTTGTGACAAAATGTCCACGTCCTATCGCTACGACTAAGATATCTGCTTCTTGTGCCAGTTCAGCCAGATTTTCGGTTTTAGAATGAGCAACAGTAACAGTTGCATCTACCATCAAGAGCAGCTGAGCCATCGGTTTGCCGACGATATTGCTTCGTCCGATAACTACTGCTCGTTTACCCGCCGGATCGATAGAATAAGCTTCAAACATTTTCATGATGCCATATGGCGTACAAGGAATCTTGTCCGGTTTACCCGCAAGGAGTCTGCCTAAATTCATTGGATGAAAACCGTCTACGTCTTTTTCAGGACGGATAGCTAACAGGATCTTTTCTTCATCTATATGCTTTGGCAATGGTAATTGGACCAATATACCATGAAATCTAGGATCTTGATTGTATTTTTCGATTTCTGCAAGTAGTTCGTTTTCAGAAATCGTCTCAGGATAACGCTCTACTGATGAATGGATTCCGATTTCTTTTGCTACGCGTTCTTTATTTCTTACATAGATTTGACTGGCTGGATTTTCCCCTACCAATAAAACAACTAATCCGGGATGGATACCATTATCTTTCAATTTTTGGATTTTTTCAGCAATGTCTGCCTGCATTTTTTCAGCTAATTCTTTTCCGTTAATCAATTCTGCCATCTAACCACTCCCAGATATTTTTTGTGTTTTCATTCTACCATAGAATTTTCCCGATTTATAACAGGTTTATGATGATTCACAGAAAAAAGCTAGGACTTACGCCCCAGCTTCTAATTCTTTTAATACATTGGATAAAACACCGTTGACGAATTTACGCGAACGGTCATCACTAAATGTTTTTGCCAACTCAATTGCTTCATTTAAAGCAACAGCCGCTGGTACATCTGTCACATAAGTCATTTCAAAAATCGCGATACGCAAGATCACCAAATCCATTTTTGAGATCCGATTGATATGCCAATTGTTTTTCAAATGTTTTTCGATCACTTTATCCAATTCATCTTTTTTTGCACAGACACCGCCAACTAGCGTATCAAGATAAACAGGAACAAACTCTGATTCATCTTCATTGATCATGTCGCGGTGGTCTAATTCGATTGCGTTGAAAATCGCATCTTCTTTTGTTAGGTCTGCATTGAAGTCTAACGGAAATAAAGCCTGCAATGCCATCTCCCGAATCTCGTGTCTTGATAATTCTTTATTCATTCTCTTCCTCTTCGTCTTCAAAAAGTTCTTCGATTGTTGGTTGTTCTAATTTTTCAGGAACAACAGCTACTACATGGATATTGACTTCAGCTAGATCGATATCTGTCATGAAAAGGACTTGCTGGCTAACCCGTTCTTGCATTTCCATTGCAACTTTAGGAACTGAAACACCATATTCCAGGTAGCAGTAAAGATCTACTTTCAAGCCATCTTCCTCATTTGCCAAGTAAACACCTTTTCCGTGAGCTGCTCGTCCTAATAATTCAGTGACATTGCTGGCAAAAGTTCCGCGCATTCCATATACGCCTTCTACTTTAGAAGCAGCAATCCCGATGATTACTTCGATGACTTCAGGAGCAATCACGATCTCTCCCAAATCTTGGTTTGCGTTTAAAATCAAATTTTTTTCATCTGCCATTTATTTATTCCTCCCTTTGCCTAAGCACGAGATACATCCGAATTCTCTATGATGCGGCTATAATGATCATTTGGTAAAAAAACTGCCGCCGATCAGCTGCAAATTGCTATGAATTGGAGAAAATATCCAACTTTATTATCTCTTACAGCTTAAAAGTTCTTCTATAGTGTATCATTAAATCAAGCGATTTTCTATAACAAAGTCTGTGAACACTGATTTTTACGCTTACTTCTTTTATGGACGAGACTATAAGATGATCAATTCTTTTGGTGAACGAGTCAATACACGATTGCCATCTTCTGTGATCAGCAAATCGTCCTCAATACGTACCCCACCGATTCCTGGTAAGTAGATCCCTGGCTCGTCAGTAATTACATTTCCTGGTACAAATTGCTTTTCCGCACGAGAAGAAACATTCGGTCCTTCGTGGATCTCCAGACCGATCCCATGTCCTGTAGAATGTCCAAATGCTTCACCGTAACCATGTTTTGAAATATAATCTCTAGCAACTGCGTCTAATTGTACACCAGTCATTCCTGGTTTCGCAGCATCAATAACCGCTAATTGCGCATCTAGAACTACTTGATATATTTCTTTTAATTTTTCTCCAGGATCACCAATAGCGAATGTACGTGTCATATCAGAAACATACCCTTCGTAATAGCAGCCAAAATCCAACGTGATCAAGTCACCTTGTTCGATGAGTTTCTTGCTTGCTACACCATGCGGCATAGCCGAACGCAATCCGCTAGCAACGATCGTATCAAAAGAAACACCTGAAGCGCCAAGAGAACGCATATAAAAGTCTAGTTGATTTGCGACTTCAATCTCAGTCATGCCCGGTTGGATCATTTTCAGGATGTGATCATAAGCCATATCCGCAATATTACATGCTTTTTCGATAATGGCGATTTCTTCTTCATCTTTCACTTCTCTAAGTTCTTCAATCATCTGTGAAACAGGTACTAATTCCGCATCGATGATTTCTTCTAAAACCGAATATTCTAAAAATGAGACTGTTGTTTCCTCAAAAGCTAATGAGTGCAGTTCTTCTTTGCGTACTAAGTTTGCTACCTCATCAAAAATAGGTCCGACATTTTTAATAATTTCAAACCCTTGAGCCTGCGCTGCCGCCTGCTCGGTATAACGAAAATCAGTAATAAAAAATGCTTTTTCCAAAGTAATAACAGCTAATCCTGTCGTACCTGTAAAGTTCGTTAAGTAACGAAGATTGTACGGACTGGTAACCAAAAATGAATCCAAATTTTCTTCTTGCATTTTTTTGCGCAATTTTTCTACACGTAGCATCATAATGAAACTCCCTCTTTCTTTGCACGCTTTTTTCTATTATAGCAAACTTTTCTTCGTACACGACAGTTAAATAAAAATTTCCGGAAAACTTCTTTTTCTTTTAAAGAAAGAAAGCCAAAAAGGAGTCACAGTCTCGCTGCAACTCCTTTTAGTTTACTATTTTGTAAAAAACTTATGACCGTTTTCCAAAGAAAAACGAGACAACTGCTACCAAAATCACTGCGCCTAAAATAGATGGAATAAGTGCCATACCTGCAGCTTTTGGTCCCCATTCGCCGAAAATCGCTTGTCCAATACTTGAACCAACTAATCCAGCAATGAT
The DNA here is from genome assembly GCF_040886985.1 of Enterococcus sp. C76. Classification (NCBI taxonomy): domain Bacteria; kingdom Bacillati; phylum Bacillota; class Bacilli; order Lactobacillales; family Enterococcaceae; genus Enterococcus; species Enterococcus sp. C76. The sequence goes on from NZ_JBFOEY010000004.1 coordinate 169,790, forward strand.
ATTCGTGATACAGCCCATCGAATTTCCTTTGCTGGTGATTGCACCTGCAATCGCTCCGATCACAGCTCCAACAATCAATGTCCATAACCAACTCATAATATAACCTCCTTCTTTGCTAATCAATTTTAGCATAAGGGATTTAAAGGGGACAAATAATTGGTTCTGCTATTTCATATTTTCTTCTGCAAAGCAAAAAATAAAGAAAACCTCCCCTTAGAAGTTTTCTTTATTTTTTATTTGCGTTTAAACATGCTACGGATACCACGTTTCACTACATCAAAGAAACTCAATGACTGTACCATTCTATCTTCATCTACATATTCTCTGATCGCACGAAGTACTTTTTTAGGTTCTTTGGAAGAAAATGTGTATGTACCATTTTTTTTCGTTTGAATGGCATATCGAGGAATCCATTTTCCTTTTAGCATGACCGATGCTAGTACATAATCCACTTCTTCCCATGGAATTTGGATATATTTGCGTCTATCTCGCGCATGGTAAAATTCAAAGCCATTATCGCCTATCATGATTTGTCCGTAATCTGTCAGCCCCGTAAATGAAGTAGCGTCAATTACTAAGTCTACTTTTGTATTGATTGATTGAACCATTTTCTCCCTCCAAATATCTGTTTATTCACAGTATACTATATAAAAAAAGCTCGGGACAACGCCCGAGCTATATTTTTATGGATTATAAAAGTCCGATGACGTGTCCTACAACACCGACTACGAATAAGCCAAGGATAATAACGATTGGAGAAACTTTTTTCTTAAGCAACCACATACAGAACAATGTTAATCCTAATGCAGCTAAACCAGGAATCAATTGGTCTAAGTTGTCTTGTAACGTTGTTACCTTTTCAGGAGAAAGGGCTAAGCCATTATTAACTTGTTCAAATGCACTCTTGATTCCTTCACCACCTGAAGGTAATTTATCCCATTCGATGTAAGCACCTTTATCTAATTTTACAGTTGATACAACTGGTAAGAATTTGATTGATACCCATCTTTGTACCAAGGCAGCTAATACGAACATCCCTAAAATAGAAGCACCTTTTGTTACGTCTTGTAATAATCCGCCAGAAAGGTCATCCGTAATTTTAGAACCAGCTCTGTAGCCGAATTCTTGTGTATACCACATGAATGCCCAACGAATAATGTTCCAACCTAAGAAGAAGATGATTGGTCCAAGGATATTTCCTCCCATAGCTAATGAAGCACCTAGTGCACCTAGCATTGGACGTACTGTAAACCAGAACACTGGGTCACCAACACCAGCTAAAGGACCCATCATACCTACTTTAACCCCTTGAATCGCTACATCATCAACAGGTGCGCCATTCGCACGTTCTTCTTCCAGTGCCAATGTAACCCCTAAAATTGGAGAAGCAATGTATGGGTGTGTATTAAAGAATTCCAAGTGACGTTTCAATGCTGCAGAACGTTCTTCTTTTGTTTTGTATAATTTTTTGATTGCTGGAATCATAGAAAATGCCCAGCCACCGTTTTGCATACGTTCGTAGTTCCATGAACCTTGAATGAAGGTAGAGCGCCATGCAACAGCTAAACGATCTTTTTTTGATAATTTGATTTTTTCTTCTGCCATTTTATTTTCCTCCTTCAAGATTAATAGTCATTCAAAATGTCGCCTAAAGGGTCACCAGAGTTGCTTCCGCCTCCATTATTTGATGAACCACCCATTTTAGAAAGGTTCAAGTAAATAAGAGCTAATGCAACACCTAAAGCACCTAGAGCAATCAATGTTAATTGAGAAATTGCAGCTACAACGAAACCGATAATGAAGAATGGCCATACTTCTTTTGTAGCCATCATGTTGATTACCAAAGCGTAACCTACAGCTACGACCATTCCCCCACCGATAGCCATACCATCTGTTAACCATGCTGGCATTGATTCAAGGAATGATTGCACAGTTTGTGCTGGGATAAATAGCAATGCTGCTGCTGGGACCGCGATACGAACCCCTTGTAAACATACAGCAATGATGTGCCACATTTCAACCGTACGGATGTTTCCTTCTTCAGCAGCTGCATCCATCAAATGAACGATTGGAACAGCGATTGTACGTACGATCATTGTTAAAAACAACCCTGCAACAGCCAAAGGAACGGCAATCGCGATCGCAGAAGGAACACCTTTAACACCTTGTCCACCTAAAACTAAAATAATTGCTGATGCTACTGATGCTAATGCAGCATCTGGTGCTACAGCGGCACCGATATTTGCCCAACCTAAAGCGATCATTTGAAGCGTACCGCCAAGTACGATACCAGCTTCGAGGTTACCGGTAACTAAACCGATCAATGTACATGCCACTAGTGGTTGATGAAATTGAAATTCATCAAGAATACCTTCCATACCAGCTAGAAAGGCAACTAATACGACTAAAATTATTGAAATAATAGACATGATAAGCCTCCTATAAATTTTAATATTATTTATTACGCTTTTGCTAATTCAGCTTTTGCTTTTTTCAAAATGTCATCCATGTTATCGCGTGAATCATTAGGTACTTTACGTACATCGAATTTCACACCTTTTTGTTCAAGCTTCTCAAACGCTTCAACATCTTCTTGTCCCATAGACAATACTTTACTTACAACGACTTTACCAACCGAATGCGCCATTGACCCAACATTTAATTCTTTGATGTCCACGCCACCTTCAACAGCTGTCAATACGTCTTCAGGATTTTCAAATAAAAGCAATGCTTTGGTATTTCCAAAACGAGGGTCTTTTGCGACTTCGATCATTTTGCTAATAGGAATAACATTTGCTTTTACACCTGGAGGAGCAGCTTGTTCGATTAGTCTCTTACGCAGATCATCCTTTGATACTGCATCTGAAACAACGATAATACGGTTTGGTTGCACTGCTTTTGTCCAAGCTGTCGCAACTTGTCCATGTAACAGACGTGAGTCAACACGAGCTAATACATATTTGATTTTCCCGTCTCCGACCACAGTTCCTTCTGGAAGTGCTCCTTTAGGTTGTGCGTCTTCAACTGCTGCTTTCGGTGCTTCTGCCGGTTCTAATTCTTCCGGTTTCACTTTTACACCATCTTTTGCTGTTTCAATGATATGCGCTGCAATTTCATGAGCAGATTCCATTGAAAAGCGTGATGCATAGGCTTCAATCAACATTGGCAAATTCAAACCGCTGACGATTGCCCATTTATCTTTGTGCTCTTCGAATAATGTGTTTGATTGATTGAACGGTGTTCCGCCCCATAAATCAACTAAGAATAACACTTCGTCTTGATTATCAAAAGAAGCAACCGCTTCTTCCAATTTGGCTCTCAAGTCATCTGGACCTTCACTTGGTTTCAAAATCACGGCTTTGACGTTTTCTTGTTCGCCAAAGATCATTGAACCGGATTGTAAGATTCCTTCAGCAAATTGTCCATGACTTGCTAGGATAATCCCTACCATATTTATACCTCCTATTTACTTTTGTTGTAACAAATTCAAAAATATTAATAATTGCTAACCATTACAACAGAATTATTTGACCTTTTCCAACAACCATTTTTGTTACACCTTTTTGATTTTCGCTAGTAGTTCCATCAAAAGGATTTTCCTGTCAGCAGGTACTTTTCGAATCTCTAACTCCACTTCTTGACTGTTCAAGTAACGAAAGGAATCAATATCTTGTTGATTTACTGAAACAAAATTGGTAATCATTGATTTGCCTTCAGTAAAACTCATACCGCCGATATTCAACGACTTCAACTGTACACCGCAGCGGACAACCGCTTCAACATCTTGGGGATTGGTGAATAAAAGCATCACTTTTGCTCGTGATAATAGTCCACTATGATAGATTTGAATCATTTTCTGCACGGTTATTACATTTGCTGTGATTCCCGGCGGTGCAGCTTCTTTTAATAGAAACTTTCTCAATTTATCTTGAGCAACTACATCGCTGATCACAATGATACGTTCAACACCTGTTTGCTTCGACCAAACTGTTGCGACTTGCCCGTGGATTAAACGATCATCTATACGTGCCAATCGAATATCCATCTGCAAAACTCCTTCTTCCTCACTACTTCACAGAAACCCCTATCATTTCTGTGTGAACAACCACCTCCTAGCACACACTACTATAAGCAAAAAGCGTGCCAACTTTTTTGCGATACACTAATTGAATTTAAAGGATTCTTAACCAATACACAAAAACGATACACTATAAAAGTGTATCGTTTTTGTGTATTTAAGGCATAGTGTATTCTTTTTTATCTAGCTGATTATGCACTAGACGTAGCAGATAATACATTTCTTCTATTGGCACTTTTACTTTTATCTTATCTTCTAGCAGGACAACCGAGGCTGTTAATTGATTATAAAGAGGATCACTCGTTGTGTTCGTCAATTCGTTTTCTTCCACCGTCAACGTTTCATTTCGAATAATCCGTTCGATCATTCCTGCTGTGTGCATCACCAAGTTGATCTTAAAGCCATATTCTTCATCGCCAATTCCCATCGTCTGAGAGATTTGTGTAGAAAATTGCCACATTGGATCGATTAGTTTACTACCATTGATAAAGATGAAGTTCTCAGAGATAAACTCAACACATGTTTTTTTAGCTGTCTCTTCATCTAGCGAGACGAATTCAGTTTCTTCCATTTCTGATTCCATAAGTAACTGATCCAAAATGACTTCGATATTTTGATCAATGAAGCGCTCTAAAGGAATAAATGGTGCTTGGATATTCAAATCAGTAATCCCAGTAGTTGCTATGATCTGATATTCTTTTTGGATAACTGGCAATTCTTCTTTCACTTCCACAATCGACAAAGCTAGAACTTCTAATTCTGTTTCTTGACGCTTATTTACCGCTCGTTCGATCAATTCTTTGATTCTTTGCGCTGTACCTTCGCCAGATGCACAAATGGCCAAAACAGCTTTTTTCTTATGGATAGGTTTTGTTTCCTGGACAGGTTCTACAGAAGATATTTCTGCGTAACCTCGAAAATTCTTCAATGATTCATGCAACATATCTAAATCTGTCCCTAATACAGAGACCTTTCGTACGGTTTCCAAAACTAGAGAAGTCGTTACCATGTCAACGGTACGTACAGGTATCCCAGTGTCTCGCTGAATTTGCGAATTAAATGAGGCGAGGGACCCCATATCCACTAATAGTATGACCCCGCTTCCTTCATCTACTTCTTGTACATTGCGTTCAATTCGGTCTAAAGCTGTTTTCGGATCCATATCCAACGGCATGTCTACTGCTCGTACGTTCTCTGCATCTAACAACTGTTGGACAACCTGAACCATACTGCTTGCTGTACTGTTTCCATGAGCCGCAACGACTACACCGATTCTGCCGCTTGCTTGGTTCGCCCGTAACGAGACGAGTAGAACAGTCAAGTAGTAGTCTTCACTTTCTGGAATATCCACTTGAAAATACGTTTCTATATAACTACGCACTTCTTTCGCAACAGCATATTCATCTGGAAAATCAAATGCCATCTCACGGATATTATCATTCGTATGCCGTTCTTCTCCTAAATTGATTTTTTTCAAAAACGAACTGATATGCAAGCTCATAGCATAAATAAAGTTTTGCTGAAACTCATACGGTAAAGATCTTTTGACCATTACATAAATCTGATTGGTCACTTCTATGATTTTTGGATCTACAAATTCTGCTAATTTGCTATCTGCATTAAAAGAAAACCCATGGTCTTTGTAAAAAGACTTCAGATGGATGTTGATATCTGTAGAAATAAAGTGATTGATTGCTTCTTGGTCCAACCCATCCGACTTCAGCAAAGCTGCTTTATCTCCGATAATATCATATAGATTATAAGGTAATTCATAGGAGTCTGATTGGATTTTCATGATCGTATCGTTTGGTGCTACAGTTATCTTTGGCTCCAATATTTTAGAAAGCTCTGCCATTGCACTGCGGTTGCTTGCTAATTGAATCAATCCGCTACGAATCCCTTCTGTCAAATCATCAATCGTAATCGATATTTCGGGAGATTGCATATGATTTAGAAATCCTCGTGCGCATACTAACTGGATATTCGACTTCAATTGACCTATATTCCCATAAGTCACACTGCCAATCAGTGCTTTTGCTACATCTTCTGTCAAAGAGATCTTTCGTTGTGTGCGGTTCGCTTCGTGGGCAATCATAATTTTTACTAAATCGACTTTCTCATTTGCAGGACGTTTTTCAAAAGCCGGAAGTTTGATATTAATTGGGATACGCCGAACAAAAGTTTCCAATAGCGAAGAGCCTGGATCTTCTGTGGTCGCACCTACGATTCGTACATTTGCTTCATGAGATTTCGTTGTTTCTCCAAGTCGACTGTAAGTCCCGTGATCCATAAAGTAAAAGATCATTTCTTGACCTTCTGGAGGCAATCGGTGAATTTCATCCAGAAATAGCATACCACCATCCGCTTGATCGATAATTCCCATTTTTTCTTCATCTGCACCTGTAAAGGCTCCTTTTGCATACCCAAATAAATGGCTCATCAAAAGCTCAGGGTTATTCGCGTAATCAGCACAATTGAAAACAATCAGTTCCGTTTCCTCATCTATTACATGATGTGCTTTGGCAAAATGATACATCGCGTGCGCAAAATAAGTCTTTCCTGATCCGGTAGGTCCTGTAATCAAGCAATTTAATCCTCTTGGCGGATACAAGATCGCAGCTTTTGCCTGTTCCACTGAGTTTTTCATGCTACCATTAGCTCCAATGATTTTTGCAAAGATATCCTTAGTATCTATCTGGAGCGTGTTTTTTTCTTCAGAGATCGGCGTTTCTTTGTAACTGACCACATGTTTTGCAGCTGGCTTTACGTGCGTAGCGAGTGTTTGATATATGTAACGTACTGGTCGTCCATCTGTCTTTATCAATTTTCCTTCGCGCACTAGCTGATTCAGATCCTTACTGCTATTCGTTCGTTGGATTCCTAACACTTCAGCAATTTCTTGTGTCGTTACTCCTTGGTCATATTCTGCCTTTGTTAAATGAGCGGTTTTTTCTTTGACATACATATAAATTCGGTCCATGCGTTTTGCCAATGGTATCGCTCCTTTTCTATAGACTGTTGTTCTTAGGCTTCAAAACATAATACTATGTATTTATTTCCGTTTCGTCAACTATTTACCTGATTTTGTTTTGTTGACAACAAGCGAAGGGACAAGCGTAATGAAGATAAAAGAACACAAAATATCAATTCCATTTTTATATCGGAAACAAGAAAAAGAACACTATTTATCCTACAATGATGCTGCTGATAGCAAACAATATCGCTTTCATTAATAAAAACAATCGTTATCAAAACATTCTGATTACAAGATGGCAAAAAAATATCAAGCGTAAAAAGACATGGTAACCTTCGCATCCTTCATTACAACTTTTATTTTTATAAACAAAGAAGAGGCTGTGACAAAAGTCTTGTCACAACCTCTTTAATCGCAAGATTCAATTAAGCTTCTTGAGCTACTGGATAAACAGACACTTGTTTTTTGTTACGGCCTTTACGTTCGAAACGTACTACGCCATCAACTTTTGCAAATAAAGTGTCGTCTCCACCGATACCCACGTTTACACCTGGATAGATTTTTGTACCGCGTTGACGGTAAAGAATTGATCCACCTGTAACTGTTTGTCCATCAGCGCGTTTAGCACCTAGACGTTTTGATTCTGAGTCACGGCCGTTAGATGTAGAACCGCCACCTTTTTTGTGGGCAAATAATTGTAGATTCATAGATAACAACATGGTCTGCACCTCCTATTTATCATTGATTGTTTTAATTTGGATATATTCTGAGTTTTCAGCTTCTATTGATTGTAAACCTAATAAAAGATTTTCTAATAGAATCTCAGCAATATTGTTTTGTTCTTGTGTCATTCCTGAAGTGACTTCGGTATAAAGATAACCGCCTTCTTCTTCATTCATTTCAACAATCGGTTCAAAACCGGCTAATGAGGCAATCCCGTTGACAGTGCTGATCGCTAACGCAGAAACACCTGCACAAACGATATCACTTCCATAAGGACCAGCATCAGCATGCCCGGTCAAAGTGAATGAAACGATCTGACCTGCGTCATTTCGCTTAAATGTTCCTTTGATCATATATAGGCCTTCTTTCTCAAACGCTGATTAAGCGTTGATCGCGTCGATAACCACTTTTGTATATGGTTGACGATGACCTTGTTTGCGGTGTGAATGTTTTTTAGGTTTGTATTTGAAAGTAACGACTTTCTTTTGTTTGCCGTGTTTTTCAACAGTACCTTCAACAGTTGCACCTGCAACAGTTGGAGCGCCTACTTTTGTAGATTCGCCACCTACTAAGATAACTTCGTCAAAAACAACTTTTTCTCCTGCTTCAACGTCAAGTTTTTCAACATAGATTGCTTGTCCAACTTCAACTTTTACTTGTTTACCACCAGTTTTAATAATTGCGTACATGCTATAAAGCACCTCCTTCTGATATACTTAGACTCGCCATCCGAAGTGACAGCATCTGCTGTGCTTATTACTTGTTCTGAGCGGTTGTAGCTGTGGAGTCCACAATTACAACAGTACTAGCTTACCAGAACAGCCGCTGTTCGTCAACTAAATTTAAAGTCAAAAAATGAAATAAAGATTTAAACAATCGTTCTCCTGCTTTTCTTTCCCCTTCGTTTCTGCCAAATAAAATAGTCGCATTGCGTTTCTTTTCTTCTTATAATAAAAGAAAAAGGAGGAGCACAAATGGAATACCCAACAGAATTGATACAAGAGGCTTCTTTAAGGATGAACGGCTGTCCTGTAGAAGGGTTTGTCGCTGGGCAAGGACCTCTTCATCCTAAATTAATGCTTGTAGGAGAAGCCCCAGGGAAAACAGAGATTGATACACACATCCCTTTTAGCGGACAAGCTGGAAAAGAATTGATGCAGGCACTTTCTTCCACTGGTTTAACACGAGAAGAGGTTTATATCACCAGTGCTGTACGGAGTCGCCCGTATCGCGTGACTCATCGGATCAATAAACGGACACAACAGACAGAAACTGTTTATCCAAATCGTACACCTACTCGATCCGAAGTATTTGCACACGCACCGATACTGGATTACGAACTGATGGAAGTCCAGCCAAAATTAATTGCAACACTTGGAAATATTGGCCTGCAACGATTACTTGGTAAAGAATATACAGTTACCAAAAACCATGGTCAACTCTATACAGGTCCCGTCTTACAGCTAACAGAACAAAAAGATGCCTACGAATGGTCAGAAAAAAACTACCGTATCCTTCCACTTTTTCATCCAGCAGCTATTTTTTATAATCGTTCCCTTGTACCTGTTATCCATCAAGATTGGCAAGTACTAGCTTCACTTTTACAACAAGATTAAAAAGAACAGACAAGACGGTGTAATTTTTAGTTTACAGTCTTGTCTGTTCTTTTTCATTGTTTTAATGGCTCATTGCCGTATATTTCGCATGCAATGCTGTCAACGCATGAGCAACTGTTTGATGTTGATGTGTGGATGTATATTCCCATAGGTGAGAAAGCTGTTTTTCTACTTCTGGCTGCAAGGAAGTATAAATAATCGTTTGTCCTCTCTGTTCTGCTTTTTCTTGAAATTCATCAAAAACTGCACGTGCCGTCAAATCAATACTTGGTACCCCACGCATGGAGAAGATAACACCGTCGTGATGGTTTAGTTCTTCCAATTTATTTTTTAGTTTCTCTGAAGACATGAAAAATAGCGGACCGCTAATGTACACTACTGTCCAATTATTCAGCTTTTCCGTTTCTGGCAGCCCCATTCTTTGCCAATCGATTGTTTCTAATGAAATCGTGATAGCCGCACTTTTTACAACAAAAAATACACAACCGCCGATAATCCCAATTACAATAGCAATACTTAAATCAAAGATGACTGTACAAATCATTGTAAGAACAAACAATAGAATAGCTGACCAATATTTATGAACAAATAGCTCCTTAATCGTTCTCCATTCATTCATACGCCAAGCCGTCACGATCAAAACACCTGCAAGTGCCGGCATCGGAATCTGTGACATCACTGGCGCAAAAACAAGCATGGAAAGCAACAAGACAACTGCATGGATCATGCCAGCTAATCTGGTTTGTGCGCCAGATTTGATGGCCACACTTGTACGAGCAATGGCTGCAGTAGCAGGAATCCCGCCAAAAAAAGGAAGCAATAGATTTCCCACCCCTTGTGCCACTAATTCTTGGTTACTGTCTAATGATTTATTCGCCATTCGACCAGCAGAAGCACCACATAATAAGCTCTCAATCATCCCTAACAGAGCAATGCTAATGGCCGGAACGGCTACTTGTTGCAAGGCAGAAAAGCTAAAATCTCCCAAGCCCAAGCGATTACTGCTGATCAGTGTTTGTGGGATGTTACCAACAGTGGCTACTGGTAAATGACACAGTAGCGTAACTACTGTTGCTAAAATGATGGCCAACAGCGAACTAGGCATTCGTTTCGCCCATTTTTTCGGATAGATGAACATCCCTAAAATGACTAGTCCTCCCATAATCAAAGATGCTATGTTTATTGGAAAACCTAGTGTTTGATAACTACTTAGCTTTTCAATAACATTTGTACCTTCCGAATGAACACCAAACAAATTATCGATCTGACCTAATGCAATAATAATAGCAATACCTGAAGTAAATCCTGTGATTACTGGTGCTGGGATAAAAGAAGTTAGTGTTCCTAATCGGAAAAGTCCTGCTGCAAGTAAAAATAGACCTGCCAAAAAAGTAGCAAGCAACACACCTTGCATTCCCTTTGTTGCCGCAATGGACATTAGAATAGCTGCCATTGCGCCTGTCGGACCTGATATTTGATAAAAACCGCCTGATAAACCGCCAATAACGAGGCCGGCAATGATAGCCGTAATCAAACCTGCGGACGCATCGGCTCCGCTTGATACCCCAAAAGCCAAAGCTAAAGGCAATGCTACAGCAGCTACTGTGATTCCAGCCAAAAGATCTTTCTGAAATCTTGAAAGATCATAACCTAAAAATTCTTTTTTTAGTGATAAAACATAATTTTTGAACACCTATCTAACTCCTTTTCATGAAATTTTCTAAAATACCATTCATTAGAATAGCATATTTCATGAGAAAAAGTAATATTTTTCACAAAGTTTCCTGTCCAATAGATCCTTGTTTTTCTACATTTAGAAGAAAATAGAAAGCAAGGCCAACAGAGCTAACCCACCTTGTTTTAGTAAAATCCAGCGATCGCTAGTCAGACTTCCATACAATGCAACAATAAAAATTGATAGCAACAGCATACTTGTAATTTCTTTAGGTGCGGAAGAAAGGTAAGCTCCGTAAAGTAGTCCCACCCCTAATAGTCCATTGTATACTCCTTGATTCTTAAATAATGTTTGAACAGATTTTCTGCTTAATTCTTCTTTATTCATTTTAAAAACTCTGCTTGTCGTATCGGAATCAGTTCTTACTGTTTCGATGTACATGATATAAAAAAATTCGATGGCCACTAGAGTGACTAAAATTTTTGATAATATTGACATATTGGCTTCCTCTTTCTGATGGATTTTATTTTTACTTCCTATAATTGTACTAGATAAAGATGTTTTTTTTATTTTATTTGCCTTTAAAAACAAACAATATTGGCACAAAAAACAAAGAAAAACCGTTAGAAACTGAGGTTTCTAACGGTTTTTTAGCGTCACAGGAGGGATTCGAACCCCCGACCGTCCGCTTAGAAGGCGGATGCTCTATCCAGCTGAGCTACTATGACAGGAATCAGCGGAACATCAATAATTATAGATAATTAAATTGCTTCTGTCAATACGAAATAGTTATTTAATTAGCAAATAGCCAATTATTTTAATTCAACTACCAAATCAATCCTTTGAAAAGAAACATTCGCTTCCATCTATTCTAAGGTTATCAGTCGAAAACAGGAGTTGCATTGTCTTCATGCTTACTCCTGTTTATTTCAATCTATTTACTATTTCCTTCAGTTGTTTTACAAATACAGTCTCTTTCACATCAAATTTAGATGGATTCCTTGATATAATCAATCACTTACTGATTGTCATAATCATGTATCACCAATCGATTTCTTCTGCTTCTTTTGTCATTAAGATTACACCATCGCCTAATGGTAAGATGGTCGATGTCAAATCAGGATGGTTCATCACGACACGAAGGAATTCATTTAATTTACGATGGATAGCTCGTTTGCCACGAGGAATCTCTTCATCAGGGAGCAAGATCGTCCCTCCTTGGAAAATATCATCTACCATCAAAACGCCACCTTTTCGTAACAAACGCAAACATTCAGGTAAAAATTCAATATATTTTGATTTTGCACTATCCATAAAAATAAAGTCATATGGACCAGACAATTCAGGCAAAATATCTGCGGCTTGCCCTTCAAGCAAGGTTACTTTATCTGTCAATCCTAGACGTTCATAGTTTTTTTTCGCTTTCTCGATCATGACATCGAAACGATCAATGGTCGTAACATGAGCATTTTCTCCGATTGTTGTCGCCATGACACTTGATGAAAAACCGATAGCTGCACCGATCTCTAAGATTCGTTCAGGCTGAATCTGTCCAAGTAAAAATTTCAAAAATACAACTGTTTCGTGGGGAATAACCGGTACTTCTGCTACATGAGCTTCTTCTTCCAATTTGCCTAGCTCACCCGGTAATTTTTTTTGCTGGGTACGCATAAAGTCCAATAGTTCTTCTTTGACTACAGGACGATGCATCATTTCATTGCGCATACTACTCCTCCTCTTTACACATTATACGAACAACTAGCTAAATCTACAAGCTGTATGAGTATTTTCCGTATCACTCGTTCAGAAGAGTAATGGTATCTCTTGAATATATTTGTCTTTTTCAACATTCTCACAAAAATTTCTGTGTTCGTCTCCGCTTCTTCTTCAACTCTACAAAAGTATTCCAAGCTGTGATTCCTGTTAAGCAAAAAGCAATCGTAAAGAATAACCCCTGGATCCATGCAAATGCTGTTTTGGAAAGGACCAGACCAATATATGGAATCTGGAAGATTGGACTACCGATAATATTTCTCTTTTTTACTACTCCAGGCTCGATATAAGTCCGTGTGTCAGCTTTTGTATAAAAGTCGTTGTAGTTGTTTTCAATGGCTATTACGCGACGTGTCGAGATTTTTTTACCTGAATTTTCATAATATGTAATAATATCTCCGACTAAAATCTCATCTGTATTTTTTGGTCGTACATATATCAGATTTCCTTGTGCATAATATGGGTTCATTTCTCTATCCTCAATAATATAAGGAGTCAATCCAAAAATTCGGGGAACCAAGACGACGAGAAGAATAAGTATTAAAAATATAATCAGCGTTACAGAACTAACAAAAGTTATTTTTTTGTAATCAGGCATCGTTTTCAACTCCTTTCTTTCTTCAATCCTTCTTAATCATATAATAACGATAAATTTTTTTCAAATTATAACTGTAAAAACACATTTTTATGACAACGACGTTTTTTGATTCTATTTCCTCATCTTTATCTCATTTTTTATTATAAATAATTGACGTTAGTAAAAAAAACGTTTACCCTAAAATTACAAGTTTTAGAAAGGAATACCTTTATGGCTTTTTTTAATAACATATATAATAAAAAAGAATCTTTCTATATGCGCATAAAATGGAGCATAATAATTATATTATCAGTGTTATTTTTAGCAGGAATTGCTTATTTCTTCTATTTTATCTTCTCTCCTGCTGATAGTAATCAAATGAAAGAAATAAAAGATTCATGGGTTTTCTATTCAAAAGATGATCCTGATTTTAAGTTTGACAGCAAGTACACTCGTACGATTCCTACCGTAGACAAAGATGAAACATTTATTATGGAAACGACACTTGAGAAACCGTTGAACGAAGCAAATTTACTAATCAAAGGAAATCATCAATGGATTACTGTGTATCTAAACGGAAACATTTTATACCAACGGGAAGATTACGACGCAGAAAGCAACCCTGGATTATCACTGGCTGTGATAGATTTACCATCAGATTACATCGGAAAAAAATTGATGGTCTCTGTCTCATCTCCTTATCAAAACTACGCTGGGTTGCCACCGAAAGTCTATATAGGTACAACTGGTCCGTTAATCGGTTTTATCTATTCTCAATCAGTACCGCAAGTATTAACGATGATCATTGCAGTTTTCATTGCTATTGGGACGTTTATCTATACCATCTACTTGATGTACAAACAAAAACGGCTTGAATACTCGCTGATTATCTTAAGCTGCTTTGCTTTGGCATTAGGATTTGAAGCTGTTTCAGAAGATATTTTAAGTGGCATCCTTTTTGAACCATTCGTTCACTCTTTTTTATCTCATTTATTTATTATCCTAACCTCGGCTTTCATTATCTGCTATTATTGGAGCCGGATGATTTATTATAAAAAATGGTATGGGATTTTTTGTATAATCCAGCTTTCGATCTTTTCTGGTGTTCTGCTTTATGCAGCTTTTACTTCTGCAGAACTTCCTGAATTGATGCCAATTGCTAATATAGCTAGTGTTATCAGTACTCTAGTCACTTCGCTTACCTGCATTGGTGAAGCATATAAAAACAATCGTTTTTATGTAGTTTGTACACCTTGGATCGTCTTGGTTGCCATTATCCACTGCTTGATTTATATCCAAACAGCACTAGGTATTTATCAAACGACGATCAATTGGTCTACGATTTTATTCATTATTATTTTGATTGTTATTATCAGTTACAATCTGATTGACCACATTCTGAACACAGATAAAGACCGAAGACAAGTAGATTTCTTAAAAATCAAAAACGATTTGCTGGAACAGCATTATGAGCAACTTCGACAGCATATCCAAGAAGTAAATACGCTTCGTTTAGAATTTGTTCAGGAAATGGAAAATCTGCAAGACTTAATGCATACGGATCAAGTAAAAGCAAAAAAATATGTGGAAACAATCTTGGAAGAAGCAAAAAATTTTGAAATGCTGTGTTCTTTTTGCAATCATCAGATGACAAATCTGATTTTCGCGCGCTATCAACAGTTAGCTGCTAAACGGAATATCCAGATCACCTTCCAAGCAGAACTTCCTGAGGAGCTTCCTATCAAAGATGATGATCTAGCCCAGCTTTTGATTCATGCCCTAGAGCATTCCTTTAGAGAAACTCATGCCATCGAAAATCCGCTGTATCGAAAAATTCATTTGTCGATACATGAGCAAGAGGATCATTTCGTCATTTGTTGCGAACATAGTGCACATTATGATACGAATATATTCAGTCGAGGTATCACAGAAGAATTAGATGATCAGGAACGCTTTGATTTGATGATGATGAAAGATGTGGCAGATCGTTACACTGGAACACTAACGCAGGAAAAAGATACATTGATTGATCGAATCACTGTTCAGCTTTCCCGAAATTACTCGAATTCTATATAAAAAAGCAGTGGGATCCAATACATAAGGATTCCGCTGCTTTTTGTTTTTAATAAAGTAAGGTAAGCAATTCTTCTGATTCTATCGCACCAAAATATTTTTTCACATCAATTTGGTCAACTATTTTTGATAGAGATTCTTTATCATATTTCTGTCCCACCAATTTTTTTTCGACATCAGAGATATCTCCTAATCCGAAGAAATCACCAAAGATTTTTGCTTCTTTAATCATTCCTTCTGATACATTCAAGTGGACTTCGATCGAACCGATAGAGAAACGTTTTTGACGAGAGAAATTGAAATCTGGGGACTTTCCGTAATTCCAATCCCAATTTCGGTAATATTCTTCAGAGATTCGATTGATTTTTTTCCAATCTTCGTCGGTCAATTCGTACGTTTTTACTTCCTCTACTGATTCTACACCAAAAATTTTCAACAAGATTTCTTGACGAAATTCTTCCGTTGTCATTTTTTGTTTTTCTTCGGGAAGAAACGGTTTGATATTCGTCACACGAGAACGGATCGATTTGATTCCTTTTGATTCGATTTTGTCTTTTTTTACTTTTAATGCATTGACTACTTCATTGATATCAGAGTCGAACATGATCGTTCCATGAGCAAACATTCGGCCGTTGGTAGCATACATCGCATTACCGGAAAATTTCATACCATCAATGACTAAATCATTTCGGCCTTTCAACTCAGCCCCGGCAACACCTAATTCATGAAGTGCTTGGATGATTGGTTGTGTTACTTTCGCAAAATCACGGAAGGAATCACCATCATCAGGCATAATAAAACTAAAGTTCAAATTCCCAAAATCATGGTAGACAGCTCCGCCTCCGCTTAGACGGCGGACCACATGAATACCATGTTCTTCCACATAATCTCGATTGATTTCTTCAATCGTGTTCTGATTCCTACCGATGATGATTGAAGGTTCATTGATATAAAAGAGCAAAATGGGTTCATCTAATGGCATTTCTTGCAACAAGTATTGTTCAATTGCTAAATTGATTCTTGGGTCGTGGTTTTCATTTGGTACAAAAATCATGTTCTTCCTCCTAAATGTCAAACACTTTGTCAACTGCAGCAAGTTCTACATCTATCCCTTTACCTGCTGCTTTTTGCGCTTCATTTTTCAATTGTTCTAAGTCGCCAAACTGAGGTAGATGGGTAAGTACAAGTTTCTTTACGTTAGCTGATTTCGCCAGTTCTCCAGCTTCTTTTGAAGTGAAATGTGCATGATGATGTTCATTTCCTTCAAATAGATAGGTATCTGCTAGAAACAAATCAGCCTCTTTCGCAAAATCAGCGAAACTTTCCAAATAACCTGAATCTCCTGTAAATACGAATACTTTCCCCGTTGCTTCTTCTACGATTCGCATGGCGTAACATACTACTGGATGGATTGTTTCCATAAAAGTAATCAGAAAAGGACCAATTTTTAATTCTTCGGCTTCAAAATAAGGATGTCCTTTTGAGACATTCGCCATCGTCAATTCTTCAAAGTGGACAGAATCTTTTGTGTGCCCGTAAATTGAAAGCAATGTCTCCGGATCTCTCTTGGGATGAAGTTGCCAGTAATACTGTAATACACCAAGGTCAGCAATATGATCATGATGATAATGGCTAAGGATCACAGCATCCAAATCAAGTGGATCAAGATGTTCTTGTAATTTGATCAGCGTAGCACTACCTGCATCAATCAACAAGTTGAAACCGTCAGATTGAAGTAAATAACCTGTTGTCCCTTGATTATTATAAGGATACGCCCCTAAGCAGCCTAAAACAGTTAATTTCATCATACATTCCCCCTCAAAGATTTATCCTACCACAAAAGTTATTTTTCTAATGAATGAACTGCTTACAGATTAAGCAAAATAGGCTTCTGGACCACCTTTTTCAATCCGTGCTTGTTCATAAAATTCTGCAACTGATACATTCACATAAACGATGACCCACAAAAGACCGATGAATAAAGCGATTGCCCCTAACAAATACCAGCCGATAAAAGATAGTTGCAACAAAATATACGTACCGATTCTATCTTTCAATAAGAACCAGCCATATTTTAAGCATTGTACAACCGACAAATCAGGATAGTCGAACCTCGTCCATGCAGCAAATTGGAACAATCCGCCAACGATGCTCATGATAAGTGCTGAAACAAAAATCATCCCTACCATTGATAAAACAAAGCTGATATCAAGAAAATCTCCTGGCATGACATCCGTAGGTACCGTACTTGAATTGAAAAGCAACTGCGTATAAGCACTCACTCCGCTGATTAAAAACATGGGCAGAAAGATCAAACTATTGAGCAACCAGTTGATGATTGAATTAATCAAATTGATGACAAGTATCGAACCAAAATATTTTTTTTGGAAAACTGAAAATAGAAGATTGCTTTTTGGTCTGCCACCTCGTACAACTACTAACGCAATATAAAACAATGCATAGTTGAATGCGAATAAAAGCAAATTATTGACTAGAAAACTCAATAGGTTTTGCTGCATGCTTTCTTCCGTAAAAGGACTGAAACCGTCAAAAAAATTCTGTATGACGCTTGTGAACAATATGGATAAGAAAACAAGCCAAGCATTGATTCCCCATTGATTCTCTAAAGAAGCTCGCGCTTTTTTTCGATATTCAGAAATAGGCATTTTATTATTCATTATTCATAACTCCGGATTTGTTCAACTGTTTCACTATCAAGCCGTTTCACTAACTCAGTAACTAGCTTCACTGTATTCAAATAATCATCTTCATGGATCACTGATGTGTGGGAATGCAAATAACGAACAGGAACAGTAATGGCTACAGAAGGAACACCGTCTCTTGTCAAATGCATTTGTCCTGCATCCGTTCCACCGCCAGAGATCACTGTATATTGGAATGGGATAGCCATTTCCTCTGCTACATCGATAACGAAATTCAATAATTTTTTGTGCGGAATCATCGATGCATCAAAAATCAAAATCTGTGGACCTTTTCCTAAAATCGAATCTGCTTCTTTTGGTGTCATTCCTGGAGTATCACCTGCTGTACCAGTATCTAAAGCAAAAGCAATATCCGGATTTACAAGGTGCGTGCTTGTTCGAGCGCCTCGCAATCCCACTTCTTCTTGCACATCGCTTCCTGCAAATAAAACATTTGGATGTGCTTCTTTAGATAGATTCTCCAATACTCGCAAAGAAACAGCTGTCCCTATCCGATTATCCCATGCTTTTGCCAGTAAATATTTACTGCCGTTCATTCGTTTGTATTCAATATATGGGGTGACCATATCTCCCGGACGTATGCCCCACTCTTTGGCTTCTTCTTGGTTTGATGCGCCGATATCAATAAACATATCTTTGATTTCATATGGTTTATTTCGTACCTGAGGTGTTAAAACATGCGGTGGTTTTGAACCAATTACCCCGTGAATGATTTTTCCTTCTCGTGTTTTGATTTCCACTTGTTGAGCAAGCATCACTTGTCCCCACCAGCCTCCAAGTGTTTGGAACTCCAAGAAGCCTTTTTCGGTTATTTTTGTTACCATAAAACCAACTTCGTCCATATGACCAGAAATAAAGACTTTTGGTCCTCCGCCAGCGCCATGCTTAGCAATCACACTGCCTAATCCGTCATAAAAAATATCATCAGCGAATGGTTTAGCATATTCTCTGAATACTTCTCTTACCTCTTCTTCATTCCCAGGTACTCCTTTTGCAGAAGTCAAATCAATTAGTAGCTGTTCTTCTTTTGTATCCAAATGTTTTCCCCCATTTCTATATTCATATTGTGATTATACCATTGCTTTTGTTTTTTGTTCAGGCAAACTTGGTATTTTTACTGTTTATTTCAGAATATTCTAAAATAAATAAAACAGGCAGATATCCTCCACCTGTTTTATTTATTTTAATTGTAGTTTATCTGGTACTTGTTGTTGCCAAGCTTTGCTGAAAAAAGCATCATCGAGATGGTACCTATTAGGAAGCTGGTTTTCTTCTAAAAACGGTCTAATCTGTTGATCTGCGGCCAGCCAGCCTTTCCACCCTAAATGGATCGTATCTTCCATAAAATAATTGGTACCAGCTTGATTGACAAAATCAGCTATTCGATTGAATCCTTGGCTATTTAATTGAAATTTGATTTTTTTGGCAAATCCTTGTAGCATTTCTTGAGATAGTCCGGTATAATCGCTCCATTTCTCGTTGACCGGTGGAATGATAAACAACACTTCGTTATGATTTTTTGCTAATTGATCCAAGATCAGCTGAAAATCAGAAAACTCTGGTGAAAAACGATAATCCCAATTTTTTTGTGACTGTTTGAGTTCTGGCTCGTGGGATCGGATACGATGTGTATAAAAATCGTTTTTCAAACCAAATGGATTATTTGTCGTTTCTTGTTTTCCAATCTTATCTGCCAAAATGGATAATTCTGTTTCTTGATAGTGGTCTGGTAATCGTTTTGATTCATGATCGATTTTTTGCTGACGATCTTTCAAACCGATATCACTGAATATCTCATCCTCACGCTTCAACATGTTCCATTGGCTGTGCAACTGATCCAAAGAATCAGGTAAAGGTAACTTTCCTTCTTTAATCGTTTGTAGAATTCCTGTCAGCGTATCGTTCTCTTTTACTTTTGAAAAAGTTAATAGTCTTCTAGCTAAATAGCGATCAGCTGATGTGACTTTTTTCAATGAGAACAACCAATCATAGGTCTGAAGTTCAGAATAGTAAGTGTTGAAATAATCTGTTTTTACACCATCTTTTACAAACCATTGAGGCGAGATGATAAACACCACTTTTTTGTTTTTCAAATCATCCCCTGCAGATCGCATCATCATATATTGACTTAATGATTGTGTTCCCGGCGCTCCTAGCAAGAAAGGACGATAACCTCTATCATATTTTTCAGCCAAAACAGACGGATGGAATG
This sequence comes from Enterococcus sp. C76, assembly GCF_040886985.1. Lineage (NCBI taxonomy): Bacteria > Bacillati > Bacillota > Bacilli > Lactobacillales > Enterococcaceae > Enterococcus > Enterococcus sp. C76. Next base: position 190,214 of record NZ_JBFOEY010000004.1, read on the forward strand.
GACTGATCCTGCTTAATTCACTCGACCCAAAAAAGGGGATATATTGTTTTTCAGACAAAGCTTTGTTTTTTATTGCATCGCCCTTTAGTACATTTGCTGACATAGATGAAGACGCTCGCTTGATTACTTCCGGGTTATCAATATTTACTCGATAGGAAGAAGTGAAGAATAGGGCAAGCAGACCAAAAGCGAGAACAACAGGTCCAAAAATAGCAAAGAGTTTCTTTTTCATACTCAACCCTTCAATGCAGTTGCTTGTTGAATGATTTTATTCGGTGTGCGCCAATCCTCCCGCTCGAATTCAGAGACTGGGACTTGGATATCCAACTCTCCGTCTAGCTCGACTAATAATTGCACAGATGCTAAAGAATCAAGCAAACCTTCATCAAATAAATCAATATCACGATTTTTTCTTACTTCATCTGTTCCTGTTATTTCTTCTAAGATTGATAAAATTTGTTCTTCCATTTTCCTTTTCTCCTTTGTTATATAAATTAATATGTCACTATTCGTTAGCTAAAAAAAAGTTTATCTAAAAATCCTGAAAAAATCAGGAAGCTGAAACATACCGCTTGAAATGTCAAAAATACGGCTACGCCATGCGTAAATTTGTTAGAAGGCAACTGTTCTTTATGCTTCTTCTTAAATCGGATCCATGCATCTGTCAGACAGATCAGACAAGCATGATACAGACCGTATACGATGTAGTACCACGTCAATCCATGCCAGACACCCATTAGAAGAAATAAAGCGAAATACCCGATATTTGACATCACGATCTTGCTTTTAAAGATTTTTTTCTTCATCATGAAGAACATCAACCGCATATACACGTAATCGCGGAACCAAAAAGACAAGGTCATATGCCATCGGTTCCAGAATTCTTTGATATTCCATGATAAAAATGGTTTATTGAAATTGATTGGCGTCTGATACCCCATCATGTAGCTTGTACCGACTGCAAACAAACTGTAACCTGCAAAATCAAAAAATAAATACATGCTATACACGTACATGTAACCCACTAACGCCCATGAAATCCCACCATGCTGTAATGCGATGCGCCCTACTACAGGGAGCAGTACTTGACCAAAATAATAACCGATAATGAACTTATATAAAAAACCGACAAAAATATTTTGGACGCCTTTTCCCAAGAGATCAACATATTTATCACGAACAGGTGGATGGAGCTGATCCTTTTCAAATCTCCTATAACGATCGATGGGTCCAGAAGATATTGTCGGGAAAAACAGCAGAAACTGGATATAACGAAATGGATTATATACTTTGATCATGCCATCTCTTATTTCCATGATCATTTGCACAGACTTAAAGGTTAAATAAGAGATTCCTAAAAAACCAAGTAGCGATGCTTTTCCATGTTCAAAAAAAGGAGTCACTTTCGTTAAAAACAGTGGAATTATTGCTAAAATAACGGCGGCGTAAAACCATCCTGTTTGATTTTTCCTTTGCCGGTGAACAAAATAGCCCCATACAAGGATTGTCTGCCAAAAAACATACCCAATCAGCGCCGCTCCCTGTTCCCAATAAGTACCTCCAAAGCTGACAAATAAAAAGAAAAGTGTCACCACTGATTGATAAATTGGTAATCTTTTTTTCCATATCAGTAAAGATAGAACGATTGGTATAAGCGCAATGGCTAAAAGAAAAAAATAAAACGGCTCTGCGTAAGGGATCATATGAGGAAACATCATTCAGGATTCACCTCAGCTGTTAATTTTTTTCGATCAATTTTTCCATTTACTGTCTGAGGCAGCAGATCGACATAATGGAACTTCTGAGGAATCATATACTCCATCACAACTTGCAGTAATTGTTCTTTGATCGATTTGGTCAGTTGAAAATCCGGTTGTTTCGTTGCGTTTTCTAATACGATGAAAGCAACAAGCTGCTGCACTTTTGTTCCTTGATATTTTGGTACGACAACGGCTTGTTTGATCCGGGAGTCTTGCAACAGATAATGTTCGATATCCCCTAACTCGATCCGGTAACCATGTAATTTGACTTGCTGATCCATACGGCCTTCATAAAATAAAAGCCCGTCTTCATCCAACCTTCCTGCATCCCCTGTATGGTAACTTGCTAAGTCATTTTGACAAAAGAACGCAGCTGCTGTTTTTTCTGGATTGTTCAGGTAACCTTTTGATACGCTTGGTCCTGCAATAATGATCTCACCTGTTTCTCCTTTTGGAACAAGTTTGTCTTCTTGGACAATAGAAACTTTGGTGTCTTTTTTTACATAGCCGATCGGTAGTCGGTCATATTTATCTAGTACGTGCTGATCAATCTGGATACTTGAAATAGCCACAGTTGCTTCTGTTGGGCCGTAAGTATTATATATCCGTGCATTTGGGAATCGATCAAGTAGTGTTTCTGCAGTTTTTTTTGTCAATTCTTCTCCGCAAAATAAAAACATGTCCAATTCTGGTACATTTTCTCCATTGAAGGTAGGCTCCATCAAGCAAATATCCATAAAAGATGGAGTAGAAACCCAAATATTCAACTTCAAGTTAGGCAATGTCGCGAATAATTGACGAAAATCTTGAATAACTGCTTTATTCAACGGCTTCAGCATTCCACCAGAAACTAATGCAGGATAAATAGAAAATACCGATAAATCAAAAGAAAATGGCGCTTGGGCTAAGAAATGCATCCCAGGCTTGATCCCAAAGTCTTCCATCGTCCATTGAACAAAGCTGACTAGATTATCATGACTGATTTGTACGCCTTTTGGTTCTCCAGTAGTACCAGAAGTAAAAATAATATAAAAATTTTCTGTACCTTTTACGCTGTTTCTGGGATAAAATTCTACTGGTATCTTCTCGATCTCTTGAAATTCTTCTTTTGTTACGACAGGAACAGAAGGAATGTCTTCTATCCAATTCCCAATACTGATAACCATAGATGGTTTAGCCACCCGAAAGATCGACAGGATACGTTCTTTGGGTGTGTGTTCTTCAATTGGCAAATAGGCATGACCAGATTTGACAATTCCTAGAAATGCGACAATCATCTCAAATTCTAAATTACCAAAAACGACGATTGGTCCATCCCCTTCTACCTTTTCTTCTAAATAATAAGCAAGTGCGTCTGATGCTTGTTTCAATTCTCCAAAAGTATGCATCTCATCCGCCTGATAAGCAATTCGATCAGGTTCGCTTATTCCCCAATCATCGACTGCTTCAATAATCGTTTTGATTTCCATACTCTTCCTCCTAAAATTCGTTATAGATAAATGTTCCTCCTTGAATATTTTTATAGTGATACAGGTAGATCAGGAACAGCAGTACCGCACTATAAAAAATTGTTCGAATGATGAATTTTCCCCAATAATTCAATTTTGGATTAGACCACCATTTGTTCATTGGATTCCCTCCTCATATAACCTCACACAAAGTGTAACGAATTTTGACAAAAAGAAACATGTGTCTAGCTTACAGAAACCGTTTTTTTACTAACAGTTTTGTCACATAGCTTTTATAAAAATAGCACATCAAAACACTGCTTTTTTCTTTATAATTTCTAGTAATTTTAAAAAATATAAAAAATAAAGAGGTTGTGACAAAAAGCGTGTCACAACCTCTTCTTCCAAATAAACGGTGTGTAAAAGCTTGCATCTGCGGTAATAAGTCCAGCCAAATCAAAAACATGAGAAACTATTTTTGATTGGCTGTTTCTTATTACTTGATGCAGGACAGCTTTTTCACAACCTCTTCTTTAAACGGTGTTTAAAATTTAGTACTTTTTATTATCTTGTCTTATTCCGCCTGTCATTCCTCGATAATCCGACAATATAACTGACTCGTAATGACATAAAGCAAAAGATAGATAAGGATCAACAAGCCACTGACAAGATAAGCCAACCAATAATCGGCAGTTTTGATATACTGAGTGAAAACATTGATTGCAAATACTGCATGAGTGATTCCTAATATCATGGGTGGAAAAAAGGTAAGTGCGTTTTGCTCGAAAATCATCCTTCTAATTCTTCTTTGTGGTATCCCCAGTTTAGTTAATAGGTGATAATTTTCTTTTTCTTCCTCTGCTTCTGCTAATTGTCGAACGGTCAGAATACTGCCAGTAGCAATAATGACGATCATTCCGACAAACAGTGTGACAAAAATATTGATACCAATCCGCCGGTTGACTGCACGCAATTTTGAATAGCTGGAGGAGAAGTTCAACCGAGAACCTTCTTGACTAAATTGCGCTTCCTTCATTTTGTCATCTGGCAGTTTCTTTGTACTAATTTCTCCTTGCAGACGCCCATTTACGATATCATAAGAATAATAAATAGCATTGAGCCACTTTATAGACATTTCACTGCTCAGTCGTTCATCTATCTTTTCATTATTCCCACCTGACACATCCACATTGACTACTTGATAATCTACACCTTTTGCTTTTTCAAAAACGTTATCATCCACGACTAGTACAGGACTTAGATATACCATCGTTTCGTCACCTAATACACTTGGAAGCATTTGTTGAATCTTCAACTCTTGATTATCTGGCAATCCAATACTAGAACCATATAATGAAATATTCCGGAAAAGAGTTTGCATTTGATCAAGCAAAACAGTATGGTTAGGAGATTTCAAAGAAACGTTCGGCAAATCCGGATTAACTTTTCTGAAGGCTTGATATTCTGTTTCTGTGATCAGATTAGCAGTTTGAAACATAGGTTCTTCGAGATCTGGTCTGTAGATACTACCTATGACTTTATAATGCAAGGTGATTTCTTTAGTTATCTTCTGTCCTTCCTCTGCCAGAATAGGCTTGATTTTTTTTTCTGTCTCGACATCAAACTGATAGTCCATCGGGGAGGATACTTTCTCCTGATACGATAAAATAGTAGAAATACTAGCCGTACCGCCAATCGTCATTAAAGAAATTCCAAGAATGACTGTAATTAGAGAATTCGTCCGCCAGCTTTTGAGCAGGTGCACTTGTGTATTACCTATTATTAAAAAATTGATCCCATAGTAATAGAGCTTCCATTTACTCAATATGATCAAAAAGAGCCGAAATGTATAGCAGAAAAACAAATAAGTACCAATCACACAAATGAAAAAGATCAGAAAAGGCAAAAAGAGAATGAATGTCTCAAGGTAATGATGACTGATCATCCATGAAGTGATTTCTCTAAAATGACTAGCCCCAAAATATCCGCTCGTTAAAAGCAATAACCCAATGACAGCGAGTAATCGATGCCTTGTTCTGAAACGCATCGTTGAACTATCTGCTTGTTCTTTTTCTCCAAAACTTCGAATCATCGGGTAGCGCCAGATTTTCCATATCGAATACACAGATACTGCTAAAAGGATGATGAAAAAAGCAAATAAAGTATCTGCGACTGATGGAATGGAGATAAAAAACGGACTATTAAGATCCATATCCATCATTCGAACCAAAATCATGGAAAAGAGTTTGGAGAAAATAATGCCGAGCAATATCCCAAAGATACAGGCAAATAACCCAATTATCATGATTTCCAACACATATATACCTGAAATTTGTAGTTTGTTCATACCAAAAAGTTGATAGATACCTATTTCTTTTTGTCTTCTATTCAAAAAAAATCGGTTGGCACTGAATACGAAAAAAAGTAAAACGACAGTAATGATCAGTCCGCCAAAACTCAATCCGCCATCTATCGAAGTATCTGGACTTGCTCTTCTAACTAAAGATTGATCATAGGTCATTGCGCTGAATGAATAATAAATCATCACGGATAAAGTCAAACTGAAAAAATAAACAAGATATCCTCGGGATTGCCGAAAAAAGCTTTTGACGGCTAGTTTATACAGCATTCATTTTTCCTCCTCCACCAATCGTCGCCTGCATGTCGATTACTTTTTCAAAGAATTCTCTTCTTGTCCCTCTTCTCACAACTTCTGAAAAAATCACGCCGTCTTTAATAAATAAAATTCTGTCACAGTAGCTCGCTGTATATGGGTCATGGGTGACTAACAAGATTGTCGCTTTTTCTTTTTGATTCATAGTCTGTAAATAATTCAACAATTCTGTGGCCGACTTCGAATCTAGAGATCCAGTTGGTTCATCTGCAAAGATTACTTGTGGCTGAACAACAAGGGCTCTAGCGGCTGCAATTCGTTGTCGCTGACCGACAGAAAGCTCATCTGGATATCGTTTTAGCAGTTCTTCTATATTCAACAATTGAGCTACGTGTCTTACTCTCTTTTCCATCTCTTCCTTAGTCATCCGTTCAACTGCTAGGGGCAATAGGATATTGTCTTTTGCATTTAAAGTATCGATCAAATTGAATTCTTGAAAAATGAATCCTAGTTTTTTTCGGCGAAAGTCACTGAGCTCACTATTTTTCATTTTTGTGATTTCTTTTCCTTGGATCAAGACACTACCCATCGTAGGCAAATTGATCGTGGATAAAATATTCATCAACGTCGTCTTACCTGCACCACTTGGACCCATGATCCCAACAAATTCGCCTTCTTCTACTGTGAATGAGATATTATCTAAAGCTTTGACGGGAGAAAGTTTGCTACCGTAGCTTTTACTGAGATGTTTCACTTCGATCATCTTTTCCAATTCTTCTTCTCCTCTTTCATTTCTGTTTATTTGCATAGTAGCATATCTACGAACAATTTGCTCTTATGTTTTTGTCACTTTTTCTTAGCCTAAATAAAAAAATTTTATTCAATTATTTTATTCAGCTAAATTAAATATGCAAAAAATAAATCCATCAACTACAAGTTTTCACTTTTTTTCACAATAAAATATACACTACATATAGTATAGAAATCCAATTATACAGCGGATTGAATACTATATATAGCCGATAATTAGTTGCTCCTTCCTAAATTTTGTTTTATGATAGACAAGAACAATTTAGCAGGAGTTGAAGATAATGAAAGTAAATTATGAAGAGAAAACAGTCGTTACTCAGCAACCAGAGGCACACCAGATGAAAGTTATCAAACGAGATGGCCGCCATGTTGATTTCGATGAACAAAAGATCAACGAAGCACTAATCAAAGCTGAAAAGAAAATTCACGGCTCATTATCCCCACTTACTTACGAAAAAATCCAAATGATTGCAGACTTGGTTGTCCAAGAAATCAAAAGCCGGTTTGCTGAAAATGTCAAGATCTATGAGATTCAAAACATCGTGGAACATATCTTATTAGAAAAAAACGAATATGAATTAGCAGAAGAGTATATCAATTACCGTACAAAACGGGATTTTGCTCGCAGTAAAGCGACAGATATCAACTTTTCGATTGAAAAACTAATCAACAAAGACCAGACTGTCGTGAATGAAAATGCAAATAAAGACAGTAATGTTTTCAATACACAGCGTGATCTAACAGCCGGCATCGTCGGAAAATCGATCGGACTGAAAATGTTGCCGCCACATATAGCAAATGCCCATCAAAAAGGTGATATCCATTACCATGATTTGGATTATCATCCTTACACACCGATGACAAATTGCTGCTTGATTGATTTCAAAGGTATGCTGAACAACGGTTTCAAAATTGGAAATGCGGAAGTGGAATCACCTAAATCTATCCAAACAGCGACAGCACAAATCTCACAGATCATTGCTAATGTTGCGTCAAGTCAATATGGTGGCTGTTCTGCCGACCGAACAGATGAATTGCTGGCTCCTTTTGCAGAATTGAACTATAAAAAACATCTAAAAGACGCGGAAGAATGGATCGATTCGCCAGAACGCCAAAAAGAATATGCAAAAGCAAAAACCAAAAAAGATATCTTCGATGCTATGCAAAGTTTGGAATATGAAATCAATACCTTATTTACTTCAAATGGGCAAACCCCTTTCACTTCATTAGGGTTTGGTTTGGGGGAAAATTGGTTTGAAAGAGAAATCCAAAAAGCGATTTTACAGATCCGAATCAATGGATTAGGGAGTGAAAAGCGAACAGCTATCTTCCCTAAACTGATCTTCACTTTAAAAAAAGGTGTAAACTTAAACCCTGAAGATCCTAATTACGACATCAAACAACTAGCATTGGAATGTGCAACGAAACGAATGTATCCTGATATTCTGAATTACGACAAAATCGTCGAATTAACTGGAAGTTTCAAAGTACCTATGGGCTGTCGTTCATTCTTGCAAGGATGGAAAGACGAAAATGGTCAAGAAGTAAATGTCGGACGAATGAATTTAGGTGTGGTTACATTGAATTTACCAAGAATCGCGATCGAATCAAAAGGAGATCAGAACAAATTCTGGCAGCTATTGTCTGACCGTTTAGAAATCATGAAAGATGCGCTTCTCTATCGTGTAGAACGTTGTAAAGAAGCCATTCCAGCAAATGCGCCAATCTTATACATGTATGGTGCTTTCGGAAAACGTCTTTCACGTACCGATTCTGTCAATGAATTATTCAAAAACCGTCGAGCTACTGTATCATTAGGCTACATTGGATTATATGAAGTTGCTTCAGCTTTCTTCGGTGGCGAATGGGAAACAAACCCAGAGGCAAAAGCTTTCACACTTGACATCGTCAAAGAATTAAAAGCCAATGCGGATGCATGGGGTGATGAATACGGTTATCATTTCAGCGTCTATTCAACACCAAGTGAAAGTCTGACTGATCGTTTCTGTCGTTTAGATACAGAAAAATTTGGTATCATCGAAAATATCACAGATAAAGAATATTATACAAACAGTTTCCACTATGATGTGCGTAAAAACCCAACGCCATTTGAAAAATTGGAATTTGAGAAGGATTATCCAAAATATTGTTCAGGTGGATTCATCCACTACTGTGAATACCCTATGCTCCAACAAAACCCGAAAGCCTTAGAAGCTGTATGGGATTTTGCATATGATAAAATCGGGTATCTTGGTACGAATACGCCAATTGACCATTGCTATCAATGTGGTTTTGAAGGTGATTTCAAACCAACAGAACGAGGTTTCGAATGTCCAGAATGTGGAAATCATGACCCAAAAACATGTGATGTAGTCAAACGTACTTGTGGTTATTTAGGAAATCCACAAGCTCGTCCGATGGTACATGGTCGCCACAAAGAAATTTCCTCACGTGTGAAACACATGAAATGAGGTTGTGAAAAAGCTGTCCTGCATCAAGTAATAAGAACAGCTAAACAAAAATAGCTCCTCCTATTTTTCGTTTAGTTGGGCTTATTACCGCAGATGCAAGCTTTTGAACACCGTTTACCGAGAGGTTGTGAGCCTGCCGTTCAGCTCCGAATCACAAGGAACAATTTCAAAAAACAGCTTTTCATGTTTGATGAATATTGTGATTTGTGACCGAGGAGTTGGTAGGAGAACACCGTTTAAGAAAGAGGTTGTGAAATCAGCGCCCTGACCTGAGTATTAGAGAAACAAAATGGAAAAATGGCTCCTCCTATTTTACCGTTTTTTGAGCTAATACCGAAGGTCAGCTGATTGAACACCGTTTATTCAGAATAAGAGGCTGCGACAAGTCTTTTTTCACCACCCTCTTTCGATGGCTTTGTATCTTTGAACATCCTCTATCAAAATAAGAACAAGCTTTCTTGAACAATGGATTTAGGTCAGGTTGTTCTTATTTATGTGGTCGAGTAGATTTTATCTTCAATAGCTATATCTTTGAACCTTAAATGAAAGAAGTTTTTTTATGAGAAATCCAAAACCAAAAGAATGGTTAGCAAAAGACTACAGTCAAAACTATATTGCTGACTACAAACCGTTTAATTTTGTCGATGGTGAAGGTGTCCGTAACAGTCTTTACGTTAGCGGGTGCTTATTCGCCTGCGAAGGTTGCTTCAACAAAGCGGCGCAAAATTTTCGATATGGCAAACCATTCACACCTGAATTAGAAGAACAAATCATCGCTGACTTGCGCAACGATTACGTACAAGGACTGACTTTATTGGGCGGCGAGCCTTTTTTGAATACAGATGTTTGTTTGCAAGTCGTACGACGTATCCGAAAAGAGTTCGGTACGACAAAAGATATCTGGTCATGGACAGGCTATACCTTTGATGAATTGCTACAAGATTCAGAAGATAAATTAGAACTCCTTTCGCAAATCGATATCCTTGTTGACGGACGCTTTGAATTGAGCAAACGTGACCTAAAACTACAATTTCGCGGAAGCAGCAACCAGCGAATCATTGATGTCCAAAAATCTTTAGAATCCAACCAAGTTATGATTTGGGAAAAATGTACGGATGCAACAGAAACCTATGAACAAATCAAAAAACAAGACTTGATATAAAAACAGCTTTGAGAGAGAAAACGGATTTCCATTTTCAACTCTCAAAGCTGTTTTTATATTTCTTGATTTCCCCATAACGGAAGGACGATATTTTCATAGGTCATCGGGTCAAGATTCGTCAAGGTGATTCCTAACAATCGGATCCCTTTTTCTACTCCCAAGATTTCCTCCCATATAAGACTTGCTTGATAAAAGAGCGCTTCTTTTTTATAGATGTATTCTGGCAATGTCACTCTTTTGGTCACAGTAGAATAATCCGTGTACCTGACCTTCAAAACCACTGTTTTCCCATGTTTTTGGACTCTTCTCAGTGCTTCTTCTACTTTTTCAGCTAGTTGGCGCAATTGAGCCAGCACGGCTTCCTCCGTTTGCAATGGCTGTCCATACGTATGCTCTTTTCCCACAGATTTTCGCTCTCTTGTAACATTTACTGGAGAATCATGGATTCCTCTCACTTTACGATAAAGAGAATAGCCCATTTTTCCAAAATTTCGAATCAACATCATTTCTGTGCATTCATATAGGTCTTTTCCTGTATAAATCCCTAACTCATGCATTCTAGGTACAGTTTTCTTCCCTACTCCATGAAATTTTTCAATTGGCAAAGCTTTTAAAAATGGCACAGCATCTTGAGGTGCAACTACTGTGATCCCTCTAGGTTTTTGATAGTCTGATGCTAATTTGGCCAAAAACTTATTGTAACTTACTCCCGCAGAACATGTTAGCTGGACTCTTTCCCAAATATCTGCCTGGATCATTCGGGCGATTTTGATGGCTGACTTGCAATTGATTTTGTTTTCGGTCACATCAAGATACGCTTCATCGATACTAACTGGTTCTACAATGTCTGTATAATGATAGAATACTTCCCGTACTTGTTTGGAAATCTCGCTGTATTTATGATGGTCGCCAGGCTTAAAGATGGCTTGCGGGCAAAGCTCATACGCTTTTTGTGCACTCATTGCTGAATGAATTCCGAATTTTCTTGCTTCATAATTTGCCGTAGTCACTACTCCACGCCCACCAGTGTCACTGGGATGTCTAGCAATTACTAATGGATGCCCACGAAACTCAGGATGATCTCGTTCTTCAACAGAAGCGAAAAAAGCATCCATATCGATATGAATGATTTTTCTTGATGTATCATTATGTAAAGGAAATTGCAGCTCCATCATCCTCACCTCTTATCCATTATACAGGAACGTTCGTTCGCATTCAAGAGATTTGAGAAGTTAGTAGCTGTTTTCCACATTGTCGCTTCATTATATACTACTTATACTATTTCAGTCTAATTCGTGATATTGACGGTAAACTTCTTGTTTTTTCAGTCCATTTTTAAGCGCTACTGCTTTGATAGCAGCATTTGGATTTTCGCCTGATGCAATCTTTGCTTCTACTTGTTCTTTTAAGGATCCCTGCTCTTCATCCACTTCTGTCCCTGTCGTTTCAAACAAATTTCCTTCTACAAGCAGACAACATTCCCCCTTTACTGGATGTTCTTCGATATATGCAAGTAGTTCTTCTGTACTTCCTCTAAGGTATTCTTCATGGATCTTTGTCAATTCTCGACACAAAACGACTTGGCGATTACCAAAAATGTCTAAGAAATTCGTCAACGTAGCTGTGATCCGATAAGGTGACTCATAGAAAATCAGCGTAGCTGTTTGTTCTTTTAGCTTTTCCAATGTTTCTTTCTGTTCTTTTTTCTTGCGTGGAAGGAAGCCATAAAATAAAAATGGTTGAGGCACTAGCCCTGAAGCAATCAAAGCCGTCATCCCAGCTGTAGGTCCTGGGATAGAGATCACAGAAATCCCTTCTTTTATGCAGGCTAAAACTAGCTCATGTCCAGGATCGCTGATGGAAGGCATTCCTGCGTCACTGACTTGAGCAATCGTTTTTCCTTCTTTTAACAAAGCAATCAATTGAGGGATACGTTCTTTATAATTATGTTCATGTAAACTTTTTTGGGGCGTATGAATCTCGAAGTGATTCAATAATTTTTGTGTATTACGCGTATCTTCGCTTGCGATAAGGTCTGCTTCTTGTAGCATACGAACACTTCTGTAGCTCATATCTTCTAGATTTCCGATTGGCGTCGGTACAAGATATAAATTCCCGTATACTGGATTTCCTTTGAAACTTTTTTGATTATACATCTGTCACAATCTCCTTAATAAAAAAACTGGAGCAGTCTTTCTCCGCTCCAGTCTCCTCTTGTTATTGATCATCGACCGCTTTCGCGATAGATCACTTCTAGACAAAACGCACAAGGCTCGTCATTGTCCCGTCTTGATCCATATAAATCGTAGCAGACATGGAAGCCTTCTTCATAAATTTTTTCAAGATTCATACGAGACTTGGAAAGTTCTTGCTTCACATTTTCAGCTGGAGCTTGTGCAACTTGGTTCAATTCCCGAAGATGTTCTCGCAAACGTTGATTTTCCATCTCCAAAGTCGTATTTTTTTCTACGATTTCATGCAAAGCATGCTTCATTTCAACAAGTTCTGTTAATGTATTTCTCAACTCTGATTCTAACTGATTCAATCCGTCGTATAATGATCTCTTATCCATTTATCTCACCTACTTGGATAAATTCTTTCAATTCATCCCATTCATATTCGACAGGATTTTCCCGTCCAGTCAGCCGAATACTAACGATACGGCTAAGCAGATTCAACCCTACGACTTTCCCTTTACCATCAGGTGTAACAATTACTTTTCCAAAGTCAGGGAGTTCTTTTTTTGCTGTCTCGTATTCTTCGCTCTCATATTGTAGACAGCACATCAAGCGTCCGCATAAACCGGAAATTTTTGTTGGGTTCAAAGATAAGCTTTGATCTTTTGCCATTTTGATCGATACGGGCACGAAATCGCCTAAAAAAGAAGAACAGCATAATGGACGCCCACATGGACCAATTCCGCCTATTATCTTCGCTTCATCGCGTACACCAATTTGTCGAAGCTCAATACGAGTACGAAATACAGCGGCTAGATCCTTTACCAATTCTCTAAAGTCGATTCGCCCGTCCGCCGTAAAAGAAAAAATCAGTTTGTTTCGATCAAATGTATATTCAGCTTTGATTATTTTCATTTCCAGCTCACGCAACTGCACTTTTTCTTTTGCGATTTGCAATGCATCACGCGCATCTTCTTTATTTTTTTTGTCTTTTTCTAGTTCAGCTTTTGATGCTTTATGCAAGATTGGACGAATAGCTTCAGGAAGGTCATTGGGATCAATCTCTTTTTTAGGAAGGACAACAGTAGCAATATGTAAGGATTGCTGAGATTCGACTAATACCTTGTCATTATAAATATATTCAGAGTCTCCTGGTGCAAAATAATAGATATGACCTGCATCTCTATATCGGACACCTACTACTTCTACCATTTCCATCCTCCTTGATTCTCGTCCTCTGCGGCAAGCTAAAAAATCGTCTGCAAAACGAACTGTTCCGCAACAGCTTGAAAACCGACATTGCTACGTAGTTTCTGCTCTGCGATCAATATTCGTTCAATTATCTGGTTTATCTGTTTCACTTTGCCATATTCGCCTTTCGCTACTGCTTGACGCTGTGCTTCCTGATAATAAAACATCAGGACAGATAATCCTGTAAACTGCTGTGTTTTTTCTTTAAATGATTTCACTAATTTTTTTTGGACATAGATAAAGGCTTGAGTGTCTTGCTTTTGCAAGTAAACGAACCATTGATAAATCAAGTCCTTAGCATCATTAAACCATTCATCTTGAGAGATTTCAACTGCTTTTCCTAAACTGTTTGTTAAGAAAGCCAAAAGTTTTGATTTTTCTAATGGAATCTGCTCTTCTTGCAATCGATGGATCAATGCTTCTTTTGAAAGTTCTTGAAAATGCAGCACTTGACAACGGGATTGAATAGTAGGGAGAATCCTTCCTACTGCATCTGTCTCTAATACCGCTAAAAAATCTCCCGGTGGTTCTTCCAAAAATTTCAACAGACTGTTTGCCGCACTGCTATTCATTTTTTCAGCTTCTTTAATCAAAAAAACCTTTTTTCTTGATTCATATCCGCTGCGACTGAATTCCGTCTGCAAACGTCTGATCTGGTCAACTTTGATTGTTTGTCCGTCCGGTTCGATAACCAGAACATCTGGATGTTCTTTCTTTTCGATCCGCTGACAATTGTTGCATTTTCCGCAAGGCTGATTGTCTTCCATTTGGGTACAGAACAGGTGCTGTGCGAGCCACACACCTACTTCATGTTTTCCTGTTCCTTTTTCTCCTTCAAAAAGATAAGCATGAGCGAGACGCCCATGCTCAAAACTCCGTTGAAGCTGCTGATACACGATTGGTTGCATTTGAGCCAAGTTTATTTCTTGATTCATAGCTCAGCTCCTCCTAAAATTGATGGAATCCTTCAACAGGTAAGACGAAGACTGTTGCACCGCCTACTTCTACTTCTACTGGATAAGGGACGCCCCCATCCATCGAGATATCCAATGTAACAGGTGTAGATACAAATTGTTTTCTTGATTCACACGTTTTTTTGATGATTTCCAATGCTTCTTCTACTCGATCATCTTCAATACCCACGATAAACGTGCTGTTTCCAGCCTTAAGGAAGCCGCCTGTCGATGATAATTTTGTGGCACGGATATTTGCATCAATCAATTCATTTGATAAACGGTTGCTGTCTTTGTCTTGGATAATCGCTAAAATAATTTTCATAAACGTTCACCTTCCTAGTTTTCAAAAAATTGCGGATATTGTTCAATAATTGTATGATAACTTGTTTGCAGCACTTCTTCAAAGCTTTTTCTTGCATCAACTTTGTGGATTCTTTCCGGATTCTCTTCTGCCAGCTTTAAGTAAGCATGTCGTACACGCTGGTGGAATTCCAAACCTTCCGAATCTAAACGGTCGATTTGGTTTTGTCTGTTTTTCTTGATTCTTCTTAATCCGGTGTCTGAATCTACGTCAAGATAAAGGGTAAAATCTGGTGTAGTACCTTCTGTAGCAAACTCATTCAACCGAGCAATCTCGGTAACGCCGATGCGTCGGCCTGCACCTTGATAAGCAAGAGAACTGTCGACAAATCTGTCGCATAAAACGATTTTCCCTTTTGCCAGAGCAGGCAAGACCTTTTCGACTAGATGCTGTCTTCTTGCCGCCGCATAAAGTAGTGCTTCCGTGCGTTCATCCATCCGATCATTTTTTGGATCCAAGATCACCGCTCGAATCTCTTCAGCAATCGGGATGCCTCCCGGTTCTCTTGTTTGAATGATTTCTGTTTTTGCTACTTCTTTCAAAAGAGGGAAAAGTTCATTCAAGATGCTGGTTTTTCCTGCACCATCAGGCCCCTCGATTGTAATAAATAGTCCGTTCACATTGTTGCCCCCATCTCTTATGCTGCTTCTATATTGTATCTGAAAAAACATTTAATTAGAAATTTATAACTCGCGTCTTCCTTCGACAGCTTTCAATAACGTGACTTCATCTGCGTACTCGATATCAGAGCCTACAGACAACCCATGTGCTAAACGTGTTACTTTGATACCGGCTGGTTTAATTAGACGTGAGAGATACATTGCTGTTGCTTCTCCTTCTGTTGTCGCATTTGTTGCGATGATCACTTCTTTTACATCTGCATCATGCAGCCGCTGCAGCAGCGAAGAAATATTGATATCTTCTGGACCTGTCCCTTCCATCGGTGATAACACACCATGGAGTACATGATAAAGTCCGTGATATTCCCGCATTTTTTCCATCGCCACTACATCTTTCGGCTCTTCGACCACTAGGATAATGCTGCGATCACGTGAAGGGTTTCTACATATTTCGCAAGGATCTTCTTCTGTGATGTTTCCGCAGATACTGCAAAAGTGTAAATCTCGTTTTACACTTAACAAAGATTTAGCAAATTCATTCACTACTTCATCTTTCATATCGATTGTATAAAACGCGAGTCTTGTCGCTGTTTTCTGGCCGATTCCTGGAAGTTTCATATAGCTGTCGATCAGTTTCGCAATTGGTTCTGGATATTGCATATTCATTACTCCTTCAGTTTAAAACTAAAATCCTGGTAACCCTTTTGCGTATTTCCCTAATTTTTTCTCAGTTTCCACATCAATTTGTGTGATTGCGTCATTGACTGTCATTACGACAAGATCTTGAAGCATCTCAATATCATCAGGATCAACGACTTCTTCATTGATTTGGATATCTTTCATGCGGCGATCACCTGTAAATACGGCTTTGACCAATTCATTAGTGGCTTTACCTGTAAATTCTGTTTTATTTAGCAGCTCTTGTGCTTCCGCCATTTCTTTTTGCATTTTTTGTACTTGTTTCATCATGCCTTGCATATTGCCCATTCCACGCATCATAATTATCTACTCCTTTTTTCTTAGTCATCTACTACTGTAACAGCCTCGGAACCAAAAAGTTCCTCTGCTTTTACTACAAGTGTTTCTTCTGGTACTTCCTGTTCTTGAGGGAGTAATTCGATTTCTCCTTCTGATTCTTCAGAAGCAAAAGAATTTTCTGTTCCCTCTTCTTGTGCTTGCGTCAAATAATTTTTTCGAAGTTCCGGCCAACTTTCTCTTGTGATATAAACCGGATCAGGCGCATAGTCTTTGATCATTCGGCTTAAATTATTGTGTACCGAAAGCTGCAGTTCTTCGTCGTTTGCTGCTCTTTGACAAACAATCTCATAATCAAATGCAATCACTAATCCTGTAGGGCCAGCTGCAACTGGTTCACTTGCTTTAAGCATTGCCCGCTGAGTGACAGAGAGGCTCATCAGCAAATCTTCCCATACTTCTTTTACTTGGTTCAGATGCTGTCTTGTCGCTTCCCGCAGAACTTTATATACCCGTTCCGTCGGTACCCGATACGTACTTGTTTGTTTTTTGTGATTCGTCTGCTGTACTGGCTGTACTTTTGTATTCGCAGTTCCTGTGTTACTGCGAAGTTCTTTGATTTCGTTTCTCAGTTCCTTGATCTCTTGTTGCAGCTGTTTTACTATCTGATCATCTGCTGATGCCATTTTTGCTGAAGGAACAGAAGCAGACGGTAGCTGTGCGAGTTTGACTGTAGCGACTTCCAAATAAATAGCGGCACTATTAGTAAATCGGATTTCATTTTGTGTATCGCTCAAAATCTTTATCATTGAAAATAGCTGTTCCGCTGAAACAGTTTGTGCCAATTCTGTAAATGTACTTCTGATCGTACTTGATTGTTCCTCAACTAGATTGGGCGCTTGCTGATACATCAGCAGATCACGGCAGTATTGTAACATGTCCTCTAGAAAGCGACGTGATTCTTTGCCAGCTGCGAGAATTTGATTCAACGCTTCCAATGCTTCTGGTACTTCTTTTTTCACGCAAGCACTCAAGTAGCTGTCCATCATTTCGTCTGTCAAGCTGCCTGTTACTTGCATGGCATCATCTAAAGTAATCGTTCCTTCACTAAATGAGATTGCCTGATCGAGAATACTCAATGCATCCCGCATCCCGCCTTCTGCGGAACGGGCAATCACATTCAATGCAGCTGGTTCATAGCTGATAGTCGATTCTTTTAAGATAAATTCAAGATGTTCGACAATATCTGCCGTATTGATCCGTTTAAAATCAAATCGTTGGGTTCGTGAAATGATCGTAGCTGGTATTTTGTGAGGTTCGGTCGTTGCTAAGATGAATATGACACTTTCTTTTGGCTCTTCCAATGTTTTCAACAAGGCATTGAAAGCTCCTGTTGAAAGCATATGTACCTCATCAATAATGTACACTTTGTACGCTGCCTTTGTAGGCGCATAATTTGCCCGATCACGGATAAATCGGATTTCTTCGACTCCATTATTGCTGGCAGCATCGATTTCGATCACATCTTCTTGCGTACCAGCAGTGATTGATCGACACATTTCGCATTCGTTGCATGGTTCACCGTCTTTACTGTTCGGACAGTTGATTGCTTTTGCGAAAATCTTTGCTGCACTTGTCTTTCCGGTTCCTCTGGGTCCTGTAAACAAATAGGCATGTGAGGTTTTGTGGGAAACAATAGCATTTTTTAGTGTCTGTGTCACAGCTTTTTGTCCAACGATGTCTTCGAAACGCTGCGAACGCCAGACTCGATAAAGTGCTTGATATGCCATAAGGATCCCCCTTTTTTAAAAAATTCACTATCTCTTATTATACGTGATATTGGGGAAAAAAACTACTATCCTTCTCGGCTTTTTCAGGTATTTAATCAATACGCAAGTTTCCATTTCAATTCCGTCTCTAGTCCGAGAAGTTTCACTTCTTCCTATGGTATAATAAATAAACAATAATTGTTTGGCATTAGCTGAATCAGAGGAGGAATTTTTTATGGGTCTTATCAAAGCAGCAACAAGTATGGTCGGCGGCGGTCTGGCAGATCAATGGCTAGAAGTCATCGAACCAGACAATATGAGTGATACAACGGTTATGACGAAAGGTGTCAAAGTTCGCAAAGGTGACAAACGTGGCTCCAATCGTAAAGGAACAGAAGATGTTTTGACAGACGGAACAGTCGTCCATGTCTATCCAAACATGATGATGCTTTTAGTCGATGGTGGAAAAATCATTGATTATACCGCTGAGGAAGGGTATTACACCATTAAAAACGACGCAGCTCCTTCCATGTTCAACGGAACACTGAAAGAAGCAATTGCTGAAACATTTGACCGATTTAAATTTGGTGGCGTTACACCGCAGAAACAACAAGTTTTTTATATCAACCTCCAAGAAATAAAGGGAATCAAATTCGGTACGAGTGCGCCATTGAACTACTTTGATAATTTCTATAACGCAGAATTATTCTTACGGGCACATGGTACTTATTCTATTCATGTCGTTGACCCGATTTTATTTTATACAAACGCAATTCCTAAAAACAAAACACAAGTAGAAATCAATGATATCAACGAGCAATACTTAGCTGAATTCCTAACAGCATTGCAATCAGCAATCAATCAGATGTCTGCGGATGGACAACGGATTTCTTATGTACCATCTAAGAGTCTGGAGTTAAGCAAATACATGGATACTGCACTGGATGATTCTTGGCGCGAGTTGCGAGGGATGGAGATCGTCTCTGTCGCTGTGGCCAGCATTTCTTACACAGATGATTCTGTGAAACTAATCAATATGCGTAACGAAGGGGCGATGCTAGGTGATCCTAGTGTGCGTGAAGGATACGTGCAAGGTTCCATTGCCCGTGGAATGGAAGCAGCCGGAAAAAATGAAGCCGGAGCAATGACTGGCTTTATGGGCGTAGGTATGGGAATGAATGCAAATGGCTCTTACCTTTCCCAAGCGGCTCAAAACAACCAAGAACAAATCAAGCAACAAGCTGAAAAACAAAATCAACAAGCCGCACAAGGGAATGCAGATACTTGGACGTGTCCAGTCTGTGGGACAGAAAATTCCGGAAAATTCTGTTCCAACTGTGGCGCTGCCAAACCAGTAGAAAACGCTCAGCCTAAGCTACAGATGCGTTGCAGCGAATGCAACGAAATTGTGGATCTTTCCAACGGTATCCCTAAATTCTGTCCAAACTGCGGCAAACCGTTTAAAGGAATCCCCGTTGATTAATTTATTGAGAAAGGTGTGCAGCTGATGGATGTTCTGACACATAAATGTCCTAATTGCGGCGGTCCGTTGACTTTTGATCCTAAAGACCAAAAATTTCATTGCGAATACTGCCTGAATATCTATACCGAAGAAGAAGTCAGCCAATATGAGCAGAAGCAAAAAGAAGCGCGTATGGCTGGCGAAGAGAACAAAGAAGAACCTTCGCCTACAGAAGATTTTACTTTTACAGCCCAAGAACAGCTTACCGACATGAGTGAAGCCGAGCGCAAAGCGTTTGACGAGGCAGGCGGTTTTTCAGATACAGCGGACGAAGCTGCAGGTAATACTGTAGCGATGGATCTTTTCCTTTGTCCCAACTGTGGTGCAGAGATTGTGACCGATGCGACCACTGCTGCGACTTATTGTTACTACTGCCATAATCCAGTCGTACTATCGGGACGTTTAAGCGGAGAATTCTTGCCAAACAAAGTACTTCCTTTTGCTGTCGAGAAAGAAGAAGCAATCAATAGATTTCTCGCTTGGACCAAGAAAAAATGGTTTGTTCCAAAAGCTTTTTTCAATAAAGACCAAATCGATAAGCTGACGGGTGTATATTTCCCTTATTGGACTACAGATGCTGAAGTAGATGGCATAATGCAGGCAAACGGCACCGTTATCCGCATTTGGCGAATAGGTGACATCGAATACACAGAAACGAAGCAATTTGCTGTTTCAAGAGCAGGCAAGCTTTCTTTTAAAGAACTAGTAAAAAATGCCTTATCAAAAAATACGCAACAAAAGATGGTCGAAGGTGTGCAACCTTTCCCGTTAGATAAAGCAATTGATTTTAAAAGCCAGTATTTAGCCGGGTTCCAAGCAGAAAAAAGAGATATCGAATACGAGGCAATCAAATCGCAAATCCAATCTGAATTAAAAGACTATTCAGAGAAGCTGTTAAAAGATACTGCCAATGGGTATACAACATTGACAGGAGTCCGAACCTCTGCTTCAATCACAAATGAAGTAAATAATTACGTATTGTTGCCGGTATGGCTCGTTACTTATCGAAGCAATGACTCAAGTAAAAAAGTCTACTACTATGCAATGAATGGACAAACAGGAAAAGTCAGCGGTGTCCTGCCGATTAGCCAGAAAAAATTAGGACTGACTGCTCTTGGGATTTTCGTTGGATTAGCGATCCTCTTTCTGATCGGAGGTTACTTGATATGATGAAAAAATTCTTTTTGTTCTTTCTTTTGCTAGTAAGTGTTAGTTGGCCAGTGGCTACTCATGCGGATACAGCGACGGTAAATGACGAGGCTGGGTTGTTCACTACAGATCAAATCCAATCTTTGGAACAACAGGCAGAAAAGCTGAATGAAAAAATCAAAGGACGAGTCTTGATCGTCACAACTACTTCTAATTCAGAAGAACCAAGAGACTTTGCCGATAATTACTTAAGAAAGGCAGTCGGAAATGATCAAAATGGCTCAGTTTTGCTATTGGATATGGGACAGCGTGAAATCTACATTTCGACTTCTGGTAATATGATCGATTATTTGACTGACAGTAGAATCGATTCGATCTTAGATGATGTTTATGATCAGATGACGAATGCTGCCTACTACGATGCTGCAAAAGCGTACTTGTCTAAATCAGCCACATATGTGGAAGACGGAGTTCCAGGAGGACATTATCGTGTAGATGAAGAAACTGGCAAAATCACACGCTATAAAGTTTTGACGACAGTGGAAATCATCATTGCTGTTGTTTTGGCTCTTATCCTTAGTCTTGTCTTTTATTTTGTGACTGTTTCGCGTTATCAATTGAAATCAGGCATCTACAAATATCCGTTCCGAGAAAAATCCAGTATCAAATTAACTGAAAAAACCGATCGTCTGACAAATTCTTTTGTCACGACAAGAAGAATCCCCAAAAGCCCACCTCCTGGAAGCGGCGGTGGCGGAAGTACTACCCACTCTAGCGGTGGCGGGACTTTTGGCGGTGGCGGAAGAAGTTTCTAAAAATAGCTAAATGAATGTTCGCAAAAAGGGCTGTGACACGATTTTTGTCATAGCCCTTTTGTTGCGAATAAACGGTGTTCAAAAGCTTGCATCTGCGGTAATAAGTCCAGCCAAGTTAAAAACATTAGGAGCTGTTTTTACTTGGCTCTTCTTATTACTTGATGCAGAACAGCTTTTTTACAACCTCTTGGTAAACGGTGTTCAATCAGCTGACCCTCGGTATTAGCTCAAAAAGCTGATTTCACAACCTCTTATTCACGGTGTTCCAGAAGTAGCTTCTTCGGAAATAAGCCGAAATTTTTCAAAAAATTTGAGTAACAATTTTCGGAAATTCCTTCTTATTTCTTGAAGCTGCCCACTTCTGTCACAACCTCTTTGTTCATCAAAAGATAATATTGTCTTCTAACAAGTCCATATTCAAAATAACGATATGATGATCTTTCACTGTGATAATACCATCTTTTTTCAACTGCTTTAAAATTCTGTTCACACTGCTAGCAGTTGAAATACCACAAAATTTGGCGATTTCTTCATTTGTGATCGAAAAATCGATCAGCATCCCCTCTTCTGTTCGCACGCCGAATAAATCATATAATTCGTAAAGTTGCGTACAAACAGCTCCCAGTTTTCCATTTAACAGCATTTGTTGCATTTTTTTCATCGAATAAAGCAAGCGATAGCGGTAATACTCTTTTACATAGTGTTGTAGCTTTGGATCTTGGTTGATATTTTGCCAAAATCGCACACGATTGATTCGATAAAACTCTGCATATTCTGATTCAACTCGAATATTATACGGCGAATCGATGAATTGTGAATATTCGTCTTTTAAAAGAGAGACGATTTCAAGATCTTTGATATAGCGAAGGTTAAATTCTCTCCCATCATTTGAAATAACACTTGCTTTTACCGTTCCCTCTTTCAAGATATACGTATGGGAATCTTCCATCCCTTCGAATGTCAAATATTTATGATATCCTTTGCGTATTATCGGAAAATCATTTTTATCCAAATATTCCTTTAAGACTCTACTATCCAATGATGCTCCCCCATCCAAACTTTCATCTAAAAAGATCATACAGTACTTTAAAACTTTTTAAAGTCCAAAGGTATTTTACTAATGATATTAACATTTGTTAAGTACCTTTTTCTATCACTTATGCGATTTTTTTCCTTTTTTTTATTCGTTATACTGCAGAAGTAAAATTTTTTAAGAATAGAGGGAAAAAACATGAATTACTGGATGAACACAATCATTAATCGATTAGAAACAGCGTATCAAACAAGATTTGACATGAAAGCTTCTTTAGTCTTTTTAAATGATGCGTATCAAAACTCGATCGAATTGATCAAAGCAGTGGATGAGAATCCAACAAACGAATGCGAAGAATTTTTAAACCTGTTTATGTCTACACGGGATTTATTTATTCGCCAACTTGTTGATCGCTATCCATCCAATTATCACGATGTAGAAGTCCAAATACAAAAATTAAAAGCATATTCAGCTTAAGGGGAATGTATAACATACATGGAAAAGAAATTATTTAATAAATATTTTATCGGAATCACATTGATCAATTTTATTGTCTACCTGATTTATTATCTGTTGATGGTCATCATGGCAGTCATTGCGCAAGACACATTACACGCCAGCTTGAGCCAAGCAGGTTTTGCTTCTGGAATATATATCATCGGAACATTGCTGGCACGCTTATTCATGGGGAAACAGTTAGAACTATTTGGTCGGAAGTTTACCTTAAGAGGCGGCGCGATTTTCTATCTTCTGACAACATTAGCTTATCTTTATACACCAACTATCGGGGCATTGTATTTAGTTCGATTCTTGAATGGATTTGGTTACGGTACAGTTTCTACAGCTACAAATGCTATCGTTACTGCATATATCCCTGCATCTAAAAAAGGGGAAGGCATCAATTATTACGGATTAAGTACTAGTTTAGCTGCCGCTGTTGGACCATTTTTAGGAATGATTTTGCTGAACATGACTGACTTTCGTTTCATTATTTGGTTTTCAATTGTACTGGTCTTCTTTGTTACGATTGCCTGCCTTGTCTTTCCTGTAAAAAATATTCCATTATCTGAAGAACAAAAAACATCTCTTCGTTCATGGAATATCAATAGTTTTATTGAAAAGAAAGCACTTTTCATTACAGGAATCGCCTTTTTGATGGGTCTTTCTTATTCAAGTGTTTTATCATTTTTATCTTCTTATACAAAAGTAATCCACTTAGTTGCTGCTGGGTCATTTTTCTTCGTCGTATATGCTTTGGTCATCACATTTACACGTCCATTGACTGGAAGGATTTTCGATGTCAAAGGAGAACAATACGTGATGTATCCTAGCTATTTATTCTTAACAGCAGGATTATTTTTACTGAGTGTAACGACAAATAGTGTGACATTGCTTATTTCTGGAGCATTAGTCGGCTTAGGTTATGGTACGTTCATGTCAAATGGACAAGCTGTCTGTTTGAAGATCGTAAAAGAACACCGCATCAGTATTGCTTTGTCTACCTACTTTATTGGTTTAGACCTAGGCTTAGGGGTTGGTCCTTATTTGATGGGGATGCTAAAATCTCTTACTTCATTTAGAGGATTGTATGTGATTGCCGGAGTCATTCCATTGATATGTACAGCGCTCTATCTCGCTAATGGCCGAAAACATAGTCATGAAGCAGAGGGCGAATTGATTGAATCATTGAAAAATGAAATTTAATCTTGATGAATAGATAAAAAAACCGTTCAGATCTGAAAATGATCTGAGCGGTTTTTTGATAAAAACAACTGATGCTTTATTCCATTTTTCGTTCGTCTGGTACGATTCCTTGACTTAACAACCACTTGTGGAAGAACCATTCTGCCACACCGATCAATAGAGCAGGAATCAAGACTTTCATCCAAATATCGACTGTATCATTCATAAAGTATAGATAGAGCCACAAGATAACTGCAGCTGAACCAGCATCTGCGATCGTCGCTGCGATGTTCCCTACTTTACGTAAGATCAACAGATCCCCTAGCACATAGATCATCACTACGATAATTACTCCAACAATCGTTGAATCCATAAAGCTAACACCGTATAAACCGGTCAGCACGACCCACAGAATTGCCCAGATCATGATTGCCTTCACTACCAACGCCTTCACATGTTTCATTTTCTGCACTCCTTTCTCCTGGATAAAAAAGTAAGATTATCTAACAAGATAACCTTTTCATTATTATACCATCGGCTAAGAGAAGCGAGCAAAGATAAGGTCCTATCTAAGAAAATGAAAAAATGGGAAAACACCTTAGAATATTCACGCAATAATTCATCCATACAGACATTCGATATGGTGTTCCTTTACTTTCTCATACTGTTCTTTTGCCAGTTCGTTACTTGTCACCAGATAATCGATTTCATGAAAAGCAATGGCTTGATGCATGAATTTATGTGCGATTTTTTGCTGTGTAACTAAAACGGCAAGCCGGTCTGCTTGTTTTCTATTTTTAGGTAAATGGTTTTTTACTAGAAATAAGTCCTCATCATTCAATCGAACTTTTTTTCCAAGCTATTAAGATGGGAGAAACAACAGTTAAAAAAAGAAGACCACTTAAGGATACTACAGAAATAAGTCCTATGGTTTGGATCAAAAATCCATAAATAATATAACCTAAAGAGACAAAAATATTAGTCAAATAATTAATTGTATTAATCGCTTGAACCTTCTCTTCTTCTGGGAATTGGGCCAAAAAATGCTTCATGGAAATGATAGTAAAAATTGCTGTTATTGCTGTAAATAAACTATATATTACAAAAAAATTATTCAAATAAGATTCATAAAACATAAGAATAATGAAAAAAAGTAAGAAAAAACCTGAAATCAACAGACTAGATATTCTTAGCACAAATACATCATTCTTTTCTTGATAAATTCCCAATGCAATAAAAGAAAAAATCCCTTCGATTATTGTGATAATAGTCATAGATAAGCCAATCACTACCGAAGACGATAAATCAATTTGATCAAAACTGTAAATCATTATGACGTCTTTATTTGATAAGAATACCATGCTAGAAACAATCAAGATAAGTAGAAGTGGAGCCAATTGCTTTTGACTTCTTAAGTCGCCTAATTTATTTCTGTAAATTTCTAAAAAACTTACTTTGTCAGTCAATTTATTTTCTTTCGGGCGAATAGTCATAGAAAAACAGAAACAACTTGTTGTTATAAAAGTGACCGATATAAAAACAATTGTTCTTTCTATGGACCAGATACTATAGATGATTCCTCCAATTAAAGGAGATAAAATTTTCATTATTAGAACCATCATTTGAGTGGAAGTCGCTGATATTTCAATCATATCTTTATCCTCAAATATTTCTGATAATATCGGTATACAACCACCTAAATAGAAGACCTCAAAAATTCCAAGGCCAACAAGCAAAACGACAGGCACTATAATTGAAGTTATTTCCATTGAACTGTACAAAAAATAGATTATTATGCCTAAAAATCCTACAGCGACACTAGAAATTCCCATAATGTACCTTTTGTCATATTTTTCATTAATGAATCCGGATATCGGAGAAAATACAATATTAAAAATACTAGAAGCTGCTACTGCTACAGAGAATATGAGCGCTGATCCTGTTTCTCTTAAAACATCTAGCACTAAAATAAATTGCAGAACTTGACTACTCATAAATAGAATCATTGTTGCTAGAGAATTTTTTAGGTAATTTTTTTCTTTCTTGATATTAATTATTTTTACCTTCACTTTGTTTCCTTCCATCTTCTTCCCTCCTAATATTCAGCTATTATGGATCTTATTCTTCTTTTGGATCAATCAGTTTTTCACACTAAATGGCTACGTGTATTGCTTAATATAAAAATAAATAACACAACATTTTTTTGATAAATAGTTTAAACTTCGTTTTTATCCAACAAAAATCATAACATACTCAAATTATATTTACTATATAACTTATAAAAATAACAAATAAAAAACAAACGAACATCCATTACTATGATGAATTCGCTGACAACACTTAATTGCTATAAACTTGAATACAAAAAACAGAATCCTCTTAAAGAGAATCTCGTTAAATATCGATACCTCAATTTGAATCTATCAATGGATCGAAAACAATCAGTTCTTCTGCGATCAATTGATCAAACCTCATAAAAAAACTCCCCCCCCCACAAAAAAATGTTAACGTTTTCTTGAAGCTGAGGTCAGTATAGTATCGCTAGCTGTACCGTTCAATATTATGAATGAACAGAGGAAAAAGACCCATCATTCGCGTGTATAAGTCATTAAAATGAACGATTCAGCTCACAAACAATCGCAAGTCTATAACAAAACAAAAAGCCTTCCTTGAAAGGAAAGCTTAGCTTCTAATTTTAGGTAAATGGATTTTTACTTCGAAATACCCCCTCTTCATTTCGTTAATATAAGGTGTTTTTATCAAGTGGATAATTAAAACTATATATTAGTTTTTTCATTGTTTTGTGCATTATGATTCTATGTCTTTTTCAGCATCAAACGAAGTTTTAAATTGGCAAAAAACGCAAAAAAAAAAAAACAGACTATCCCTATCGGATAGTCTGCTAAACGTTGAGTTATCAGCGTTTTTATTATTCCGCAGCGTTTGCGTCTTTGAGACCGTATTTTTTGTTGAAACGGTCCACACGTCCGTCTGCTTGTGTGAATTTTTGACGTCCAGTGTAGAATGGATGTGAGTCAGAAGTTACTTCGACACGGATGACTGGGTATGTATTACCGTCTTCCCATTCAACTGTTTCTTGTGAAGTTTTTGTTGAACCTGACAAGAATTTGAAACCAGTTGTTGAATCCATGAATACTACTGGGTGGTAATCTGGATGGATGTTTTCTTTCATGATTTTTTCGCTCCTTTGCCCTGCTCCATTTGCTGAACCAGAGTTGATTTGTCGATTTACAACATTAACATCTTAACATGTTTCAGTCAAGGTTGCAATTATCTTTTCAGATTTCTGGTCGGATTTTTTTTACCAAAGGAGACATCTTGAAATTCTTTGAAAAATTGCTGATTGTTTTTTGTTTTACGCAAAAAGCGGATCAGTTGTTCCGTATATTCTAATGAATCTCCAGTCATATTTTTTCGAAGTTTCCAAATTTCTTCTAGTTCTTCACTTGGCATCAATAATTCTTCTTTTCGGGTACCTGATTTTTTGATATCGATGGCTGGGAAGATCCGACGTTCGGATAACTCGCGTGAAAGTTGTAATTCTAGATTTCCAGTTCCTTTGAATTCTTCATAGATCACGTCATCCATGCGGCTTCCTGTATCGACTAAAGCGGTCGCTAAAATCGTCAAACTGCCACCTTCTTCGATGTTTCTTGCCGCCCCGAAAAATTTCTTAGGTTTATACAATGCGGCTGGGTCAATCCCGCCACTCAATGTACGTCCGCTTGGTGGAACGACTAAGTTATAGGCCCGAGCAAGTCTAGTAATACTATCCATCAAGATAACGACATCTCGTTTATCTTCGACCAAACGCATGGCGCGTTCCAATACTAATTCAGAAACTCGAGTATGGTTTTGCGGCTGCAGATCAAATGTAGAAGATACCACGTCGCCTTTCACGCTTCGTTCTAAATCCGTTACTTCTTCCGGACGTTCATCAATCAGTAGAACGATCAATTCTACTTCCGGATAGTTTTCGGTGATACCATTTGCGATTTCTTTTAATACAGAAGTTTTCCCTGCTTTTGGTGGTGCGACGATCAATCCACGCTGACCAAAACCGATTGGAGAGAAGATATCGATCATTCGGGTAGATAGTCTTTGCGGTGTTGTTTCCAGTTGAAGCTGTCTTTGCGGATAAAGAGGTGTTAAGGCTGGAAAATGCGGACGTTCTTTTGCTTCTTCCGGATCTTTTCCATTAACGCTTTCCACGTGCATCAAACCATAATAACGTTCCGATTCTTTAGGTGGACGGGCTTTTCCTGCCACTTTGTCCCCATTTCTCAAACTGAATCGTCTGATTTGTGAGGCAGAAATATAGATATCTTCTGCACTTGGTCCATAGTTAATTGGCCGTAAAAAACCGTAACCATCTTGACCAACGATATCTAATATCCCTTCCATATAATAAAATCCTTGTTTCTCAGCTTGTGCACGAATCACAGCTAGAGATAATTCCTTTTTGTTCATCTTACTGTAATAAGGAATTTTAAATTCTTTGGCATAACTATAAACTTCTTTTAACGTTTTGTTCTCTAGTTCTGCCATTGTCAAATAATCGCTCATTCAGCTCCCACTTCCTCTATCATTTCGATTGATGCCCCTAAGGCTGTTAGTTTCTCGATAATATGATCATAACCGCGTAAGATATAATCTACGTTATAAATCGTCGTTGTTCCTTCTGCTAATAGTCCGGCAATCACTAAACAAGCACCTGCCCGAAGATCGGAAGCCACGACTTCTGTCCCGTGAAGTTTATTTGGACCATTCACGATGATCATATTTCCTTCCACGGTAATATCAGCGCCCATTCGAGCTAATTCAGGCACGTGATTCACCCGTTTCGCATAGATCGTATCGATGATTTCTGAAGTGCCTGCGGTCATCAATAGCAACGCAGTGAGTGGTTGCTGCAGATCTGTGGCAAATCCTGGATAAGGATAGGTCATGATATTTGCGGCTTTTAATTCTTTTGAGGGGTAAACTTCGATTTCATCTTCGCTGATTTTCATATGGACGCCAATTTCCTGCAATTTTGCTATAAAACTTTCCAAATGTTCAAAAATCACATTTTTCACTTTGATACCTTTTCCTGCTGCAGCTGCTAATGCCAGATAGGTTCCTGCTTCGATACGGTCAGGAATCATGAAATGACGACAGCCATGTAATGCTTCGACTCCTTCGATACGGATCACATCTGTACCCGCTCCTCGAACTTTTGCCCCCATATTATTCAGTAAAGTTGCCACGTCGATGATTTCCGGTTCTCGTGCAGCGTTTTCAATTACTGTCTGTCCCTTTGCTTTTACAGCAGCTAACATCACATTGATTGTAGCTCCGACTGAAACCACGTCCATAAAAATCCGATTGCCATGCAACTCTTCATTTTTTGTCCGTAAATACATGGCACCATGTTCATTTGTCACTTCAGCACCTAGAGCTTCAAATCCTTTGACGTGTAAATCAATCGGTCTAGGACCTAAATAACAGCCTCCAGGCAGACCTACTACCGCTTCGCCAAATTTACCAAGCAGTGTTCCCATAAAATAATAAGACGCACGCAAACTATTGATTTTTCCGTGCGGCATCGGAACCGATACGATTTCCCGCGGATCAATTTCTAATATGTTGTTGGAAAAATGGACCGTTGCGCCCATGATCTCTAATATTTCAATTAATGAATGAACATCTTGTATGTCCGGCACACCTTCCAAAATCACTGGGGAATCAGCTAAGATTGCAGCTGGAATCAATGCGACTGCACTATTTTTTGCACCGCTGATCGTTACTTCACCAGCTAAAGGTTGGTTTCCTTTGATTACGATTTTTTTCATCTGTTTCCACCTTGTTTATTAATCTTTTTTCATGGATATGCTTGTATTTTATCATAGATAAAAAAAAGAAACGAGCATGGTCTGCCGTTTTAAGTAAAAAAGAATGGAGAACGACTTCAAAAGTCGTTCTCCATTCCTATACATCGTATCTGTTATGTGGATGCTTACGCTTTGTTAGCTGAACCAAACCAGTCGATATGAGCTTTCGCATCTTCAACGATTGCTGCTTTACCTGGAGCTAATAATTTACGAGGGTCGAATCCTTTACCTTCTTTATCTTTACCAGCTTCGATATATTTACGAGTAGCTGCAGCAAATGATAATTGGAATTCAGTGTTAACATTTACTTTTGAGATACCCATTGAGATAGCTTTTTCGATTTGATCTTGAGGAATACCTGATCCGCCATGTAATACTAAAGGCATGTCTGGACCTACAGCATCAGCAATTGCTTGTAAGTGGTCAAATGCTAATCCTTTCCAGTTTTCTGGATATTGACCGTGGATGTTACCGATACCGCAAGCTAAGTAGTCGATACCTGTAGCAACCATTTGTTTGCATTCTTCGATGTCAGCTAATTCGCCGTTACCGATGATTCCGTCTTCTTCTCCGCCGATTGAACCAACTTCACATTCAACTGAGATACCTTTTGCGTGTGCTTTTTCAACAACGTCTTTAGCTAATTTCAAGTTTTCTTCGAATGGTAGATGTGAACCATCGAACATTACTGAAGTATAGCCTAGTTCGATACATTCCAAAGCAGCTTCGTAGTCACCATGGTCTAAGTGGATAGCAACTGGAACAGTGATGTTCATTGCTTCAACTAAATCAGTGATCAAATCTTTACAGATTTTGTAACCACCCATGTATTTAGCTGCACCCATTGATGTTTGGATAAGTACTGGTGCTTGTTTTGCTTCAGCCGCTTCAAGAATTGCTTGAGTCCATTCCAAGTTGTTTGTGTTGAACCCGCCGACAGCGTAACCGCCTTTACGAGCAGCTTTTAAAAATTCAGCTCCTGATACTACTGGCATAATAAAATTCCTCCTAAGTTTTGTAAAACTAAATTTGTTAAGACAATTCTTAACCAACGACCCTATTTTACCAAACATTTCGGTAGTTTTCTACTAAAATCAATGAAAATGAAAATTTTCAAGAAGTTTTTTGCAAAAAATAAAATGCTTAATCGCTCTTTACTCAAAAAAAGTCTTTTACTTCCTATCTTTTTTCCTATAAATAATAACAAATCAGAAAAAGAGAAAAGTGACAAGAAAATTGCTTATCCCCTTCTCTTGCTGCTTTTCTCTTTCTATCAAGCTAAAAAATTATTTTGTTTCATGATCTGCTAATGATGCTCCGACAAATGCTTTGATTAATTTTTGCGGACGATTTGGACGAGAAATCAATTCTGGGTGGAATTGGCATCCCACAAAGAATTTCTTCTCTGGCAGTTCTACGATTTCTACTAAACGGTTATCTGGTGAGACACCTGAAAAGACTAACCCTTGTTCTTCAAACATTTGACGATATTTGTTGTTGAACTCATAGCGGTGACGGTGGCGTTCTTGCACAACATCAGCTCCATCATATGCTTCAGCCGTCTTCGTTCCTTTTTTGATTTTACATGGGTATAATCCAAGGCGTAAAGTTCCACCCAAATTCTCGATGTTTTCCTGGTCAGCCATTAAATCAATAATGTTGTTTGCTGTATCTGGATTCGTTTCAGCTGATGCCGCATCTTCCAACCCAACGACGTTACGTGCAAATTCGACACAAGCCATCTGCATACCAAGACAAATCCCTAAAAACGGAACGTCATTTTCGCGAGCATAACGAATCGCTTCGATTTTCCCTTCTACTCCGCGATCGCCGAAACCGCCAGGAACTAAGATTCCATCTGCATCTTTCAAACGTTCTTCTACATTTTCTCTCGTTAATTCTTGTGCTTTGATCCAATCGATCTCGATATCTGAATTATAGGCGAATCCAGAATGTTTCAATGCTTCAACTACTGAGATATATGCATCTGGTAACTCGACGTATTTACCGACAAGTGCGATCCGTACTTTTTTCTTCAAGTTCAAGACACGTTCTTCTAATTCTTTCCATTCTGTCATGTCTGCTTCTGGTGTATCTAGTTTCAAATGGTCGCAAACGATTTGATCCATTCCTTGTGCTTGTAAAACTAACGGGATGGAGTAAAGTGTATCTACATCTGGCGACTCGATGACTGCTTCTGGCTCGACATCACAAAATTGTGCCAATTTGTTTTTCACGCTTTGAGAAACAGGTTGCTCTGTACGTACCACCAAAATATTCGGTTGGATACCTAAACCGCGTAGCTCTTTTACACTGTGCTGTGTTGGTTTAGTTTTCATTTCTCCAGCAGCTTTCAAGTAAGGGATCAATGTTGTGTGGATATACATGACATTATCTGTACCGACATCTGCTTTCATTTGACGAAGTGCTTCAAGGAATGGCAAAGATTCTATATCCCCTACCGTTCCTCCTACTTCTGTAATAATCACATCTGAATCAGTCATTTTAGCTGCCCGCATGATTTTTTCTTTGATCTCATTTGTAATATGAGGAATAACTTGAACTGTTGCTCCCAAGTATTCGCCCTTACGTTCTTTACGCAAAACTTCAGAATAGATTTTTCCTGTCGTCACGTTGGAGTATTTGTTCAAATTGATGTCAATAAAACGTTCGTAGTGGCCCAGATCCAAATCTGTTTCAGCACCATCATCTGTTACGAATACTTCTCCGTGCTGATATGGGCTCATCGTCCCTGGATCCACATTGATGTATGGATCAAATTTTTGGATAGTCACTTTTAAGCCGCGGTTTTTCAATAAGCGTCCTAAAGAAGCTGCAACAATCCCTTTTCCGATTGATGAAACGACACCGCCGGTCACAAAAATATATTTTGTCATAAGTTCAAAAACTCCTTTTTAATTTATGTGCAGGAAAAGTCTCAGAAAATAAACAAAGCTCCCTATTCTTCAATAAGAATAGGGAGCCGAAATTTCTGTAAACTTCTGACCCTTTAAAAGGGTGCCCAAGGTGTATAATACAAGCTGACTGAGGGAAAGTCAAGTACTCAAATGAAGGCTATCCGCTTACAATTTTTCTTTTTCGGTATCCTTTGAGAAATTATTTCTTAAGTCCTTTATGAGTGCAAAAAAATTTAACCCACATAGTAGGCTTGAGATAAACATGGCTAACGTTAAACTTAAGCAAATCAGGAAATCTTACTGAAAAATTTCAAGTGAAACAATAGATAAAAAAATAAGGAGGGCGACAAACGTCGTGCTCCCTTATTTCTAAATAAATGGTGTTCTCCTGCCAACTCCTCGCTCACAAGTCACAATATCCAGCAAACATGAAAAGCTGTTTTTGGAAATTGTTCCTTGTGACTCAGAGTTAAACGGCAGGCTTACGACCTCTTGATAAACGGTGTTCAAAAGCCAGTTTCTCGGTATTAAGCCAAATTTATGCAAAAATTTGAGGAACCATTTTCACAAAATTTTTCTTAATACTCGAAACTAAACGTCTTTTTCACAACCTCTCCACTAAACGGTGTTCAATCAGCTGACCCTCGGTATTAGCTCAAAAAACGGCAAAATATGAGGAACTATTTTGCCGTTTGTTTCTCTAATACTCAGGTCAAAACGCTGATTTCACAACCTCTAATTCACGTTATTCCTGTTTTAATAAAGTTCTAGATATTGTTCTCTTTCCCACT
Source organism: Enterococcus sp. C76 (assembly GCF_040886985.1). NCBI lineage: Bacteria > Bacillati > Bacillota > Bacilli > Lactobacillales > Enterococcaceae > Enterococcus > Enterococcus sp. C76. The sequence continues at coordinate 224,393 of NZ_JBFOEY010000004.1, forward strand.
CGGAAACAGTTTGTCTGAATGCCGCCCATTCGAGACGTTTTGCTTCAACAAAATTTGAGAAGATATGTTGTCCTAATGCATCAATCATTACATTATCCTTACGTAATTCCTTGATAGCATTATGGATAGTTGAAGGTAAGTCTTGGATATGTGCAGCTTCTCTTTCTTCCTCATCCATGACATAAATGTTACGGTCAACAGCGGCTGGCGGTGTGATCTGATTACGGATACCGTCTAGTCCTGCTTGCAACAACACTGCCATTGCCAAGTATGGGTTTGCAGATGGATCAACTGAACGCAATTCCAAACGTGTGGACAATCCGCGAGATTCTGGTACACGTACTAATGGCGAACGATTACGACCGCTCCACGCGACATAAACAGGCGCTTCATAACCTGGAACGAGACGTTTATAAGAATTGACTGTTGGATTGCAAACGGCTGTATAGGCACGAGCATGTTTCAGCAAACCGCCTAAGAAATGATACGCTGTTTCACTTAGTTCCAATTCACCGTCTTTATCATAGAAGACATTACCTTCATCATTGAACAAAGACATATTGCAATGCATACCAGAACCATTGATTCCAAATAACGGTTTCGGCATGAAAGTTGCGTGAAGTCCGTGCTTGCGTGCAATCGTTTTGACAACGAGCTTGAAGGTTTGGATATTATCACAAGCATCTACCACATCTGCATATTTAAAGTCAATTTCATGCTGTCCTGGCGCTACTTCATGATGTGAAGCTTCCACTTCAAAGCCTAAGCTTTCTAATTCCAACACGATGTCACGGCGGCAATTTTCACCTAAATCTGTTGGTGCAAAATCAAAATAACCACCTTTATCATTCAAGGTCGTTGTAATCCCACCGTCTTCGTCTAATTTAAATAAGAAGAATTCTGGTTCAGGTCCTAAATTGAAAGAGGTAAAACCAAGGTCGCGCATGTCTTTCAATGCTCGCTTCAAATTCCCGCGAGGATCGCCGGCAAATGGTGTTCCATCCGGATTATAGATATCACAAATTAAACGAGCAACTTTTCCATGAGCACTTTCCCATGGGAAGATCATCCAAGTAGAGAGATCTGGATACAAATACATATCGCTTTCTTCAATTCGAACAAATCCTTCAATCGAAGAACCATCAAACATCATTTTGTTTTCTAACACTTTATCGATCTGGCTCACTGGAACTTCTACATTTTTGATCGTACCTAAGATGTCTGTGAACATCAATCGTAAAAATCGTACGTTTTCTTCCTCAATGATTCGTTTGATCTCTTCACCTGTTATCTGTTTCTTTACCATGGTATCCCTCTTCCTTTTTTAATTTATTCAGTCAAAGAATTGTCTTTGCAATCCTTGCGACTGATAATGACCTGTTTTGCTTAACCCACCTTGCGCCAAAATCTCATCACGAAAAATTTGTCGAACGTCATGATCTGTCAACGGCTTCTTGCTTTTTGCTTCTTGTTTTTTCGCCTGTGCCATTTCGTATACACGTTTGATCCCAGCCATGTTTAACCCGTCTGAAAGATAATCTTTGATCTCAAGCAGCATATCGATATCATTCAACGAATACATGCGGCGATTTCCTTCACTTCGTTCCGGATGAACTAAATCTTGTTCTTCATAGTAGCGAATTTGCCGAGCAGACAAATCAGTCAGCTTCATAACTGTACCAATTGGAAATACGGACATAGATCGGCGCAATTCCTTTTCTCCCATCAGACGTCCCCTTTCGTTTTATAAGTTGGCTAAAGTGTACCAATTAAAAAAAATATTGTCAACTGCATATGTTAGTTTTTCTAACACGAGACCTCTATTTTTTTATAAAATAACAAAAAACATGAACGCAAAAAAAGGTATCTAGTTGATTTTCGTACCAGATACCTTTTACTTTTATTGTACTATGCTATTCTTTCCCAGTGATTTTTATTGTAAAAAAACAAAATTTTATTTGCTTTTTCTCAACCATTTTGAATCATTTTTTGCAAAGCCTCTCACTTCATACTCGTTTGATTCTTCCATGTAGGCTTCGTCCAAAACCATCGTTTGTCTTCTCAACTCACTTAATTTCTGTCCTTCATTGCTTGGCACAGACAGTGTATAAGGTGTCATCAGTTCCATCAGTTGACGCTTGATTGCTTCGATCAATGCCGTCTTCCCTTCTTTCGTTTGAGCAGAAATCAAGACATTAGGGAATAATGTGGGTGTAAACATCGCTGGATCAATCTGGTCTGCCTTATTGTAAACAGTCAGTATCGGCATTTCTTTCATATTCAATTCATCCATCAATTTTAGTACAGTCTGCTCCTGTAAAATGCGATCTGGAGAACTGGCATCGACTACATGCAACAAAAGATTCATATTCTGACTTTCTTCTAGTGTAGAATGGAAAGCATCGATCAGTTGCGTAGGCAGATCTTGGATGAACCCGACGGTATCTGTTACTGTAATCTCAAATCCTTCAGCAAAACGCCATCTTTTAGTCAATGGATCTAACGTTGCAAACAACTGATCTTTTGAATAAGTATCCGCTTGTGTCAATAAATTCAAGATGGTTGATTTTCCAGCATTTGTGTAGCCTATAAGACCAATCTGAAAAATCTCACTGTTTTTTCTTTTTTGACGGTTGCGCTCTCGATGGGCTTCTACTTCTTTCAATTCTTTCTTAACAGCAAAAATTTTATTCCGTATATGTCGGCGGTCTGTTTCTAACTTTGTTTCACCTGGTCCTCTTGTTCCAATCCCACCACCAAGACGAGACAATGTTTTCCCTTGCCCTACTAAACGAGGCAGAAGATATTCTAACTGAGCAAGCTCAACTTGCAGCTTTCCTTCTTTCGAACGAGCACGCATCGCAAAAATATCTAGGATCAGCTGTACTCGATCAATCACCGGAAGGCCAACAGCATCCGTAATCAGTTGACTCTGTCTCGGAGTCAGTTCATGATTAAAAATGATCAAATCCGCTTCATGCGCATCTGCTTGTTGAACTAATTCTTGTAATTTCCCTTTCCCGATAATCGTTTGCCGATCTACTTGTGGTCTTTTCTGTGTAATTGTGAATACAACTTCTCCTGATGCGGTGTTCGTCAGCTGAACTAGCTCTTCCATTGACTCTGTAAAGTAACGCTGGTTTGCTTCGGTTTCTACCCCTACAATGATCACTTTTTCTTCCATTTTATTCCGCCTCCAGCCATTTTTTGATTGTTTGCTCAATCTGACTTTTTTGATTTGGCTCACTTATAAGATCAAACCACTGTGCATCCAAACGGTTACGAAACCACGTTAACTGACGTTTCGCATATCTTCTCGAATGTAGTTTGACTTGTTCTGTTGCTTCTTCCAATGTTTCTTTCCCTTCAAAATAAGGGAAAAATTCTTTATATCCAATCCCTTGACTGGCTTGGACTTCTCCAAGCTCATATACCTTACGTGCTTCTGCTACCAAGCCTTCTGCTAGCATCAAATCGACTCTGTGATTGATTCGATCATACAGGACATCACGCTTCGTATCTAACCCAATCATGAGGTAATCATATAATCGCTTTGGCTCTTCTTTAGGTGCCGTGATACTATGCCCTGTCGTCTCCAAAACTTCCAGAGCTCTTATCACTTTGCGTTGATTGTTCCAGTGGATTTTCTCAGCAGCTGCCGGGTCTTTTTCTTTCAACTGATTCCATAACGCTTGGGAACCAATTGTCTCGGCTAACGTTTCATACTTTTTTCTAATCTCAGGATTCGCTTCTTCTGCCGCCCCTAACTGATAATCATATAGAAGGGATTGGATATACAGACCCGTGCCACCAGCTATGATAGGTAGATGCTCTCGGTTCGCAATCTCAGTAATCAATTGTCGACCTGAATGCTGAAAATCAGCGGCTGAGTAATGTTGAGTAGGTTCGATCACATCAATCAAATGATGCGGAACATCATCCATCTCTTCTTCTTTGATTTTTGCTGTACCGATATCCAGATTTTTATAGATTTGCAATGAATCACCGCTGATGATCTCTCCACCAAATAGTTGTGCGAGTTCCACACTTAGCGCTGTTTTACCGACTGCTGTCGGACCGACGATCACTAATACTTTTTCCATATTTTACCTACTTTTCGTTGATTGTTTCCACCGAAGAGCTTTCTCCGGAAAATCAGTTATTATTCCATCTATTTTGAGTTCTTGACATTTGGCCATCTCTTCTTCATCGTTGATCGTCCATGTACGAATTGCTTTTGGAAAATCAGCTGCCTGGACAGGATGTTCGAACAACCAAGTATTTTTTGGATGTACTCCTTCTATATAAGGGGTTTCTGCTGCTAGTTGGATCTTTTTATCAGAAGTACTCATCAATAAGTCCAGCTGTATCTCTGGTTCCAATAACGCGATTTTTTCCAAAGAAGCCAAATGAAAGCTGCAATATGCATGTTGAAAAGGCCACTCTCTGCTTTTTAATGTTTCGGCCAATTTTTCTTCGATACCGGGATATTCATACTGATCAGTTTTAATTTCGATCATCAGCATCCCTCGGTAATTTTTTTGGAGAAGCAGTCCTAAAACTTCTTTCAATTCAGGGACTTTAGCTGCTGGAAATTCTTTGCTGAATTTGCCTCCTGCATTCAATTTTTTGAGTTCTTCCAATGTTTTTTCTCGAATCAGCCCTTTACCGTTAGTCGTCCGATCCACTTCTTCATCATGCATAACGATCAAATAACCATCTTTGCTTAGATGAACATCTAGTTCGATACCATCTGCACCTACTCGTACAGCTTCTGCAAATGCAGGAAGCGTATTTTCTGGGTGGGTACCGCTGCTTCCGCGATGAGCATAGATTTGTAACATCTTTCTTCACTCCGTTCAGTTCTATTGTATCATTAAGAAAAAAAGAAAGCATTGCCACGCTCTCATGTGCAACGGCAATACTTCAAAATATCAGCTCCAAACATCATCTTTCGAGAAGAAACCAATCGGCTGGCGCGTCATAGTCTTCAACTGTGCTTTTTTTTCATTGATCATTTCAGTCAAACTATCCGTAAAATTCTCTAAAATCACGCGTCCGCCTTTATAAGCATATCCACCAATCTTCATTGTTTCATCTGGAGATAAAATCACTTTTCGATGGGAGATGTTCTTAAACAGCTCATCTAAAATATAATTTGGCAGATAAAAACTATTCTGCGCTGAAAATGATTGGAGATACGCAAAATCGTCAATCGTGATATAACAATCATCGAATGCATCAAAGCTGACATATTCTTCCATCAGCGTCGTCCGTTTTTGCAAGATCTCGTTGATCTTTTTATTTAATTGGTTCAGCGTCTCGATTTCTTTGACTTTCAATTCCAATTCACGTCTACGCTGTTCTTTATTTTCTAAGTGACGCATTTGCAGTATCATGCCGATATAGACAACTACAGCACCCGTCAACACGCCGATAAGACCGGTAATACCAACTATCAATCTGTTGTTCCTCCTTGTTTTGCTTCTCTGCTTATCATACCATAAAGCAGGTTTATGCGACTAATTTGCCTAAGTTTTTTATTTGACCTTTTTTGACCAAAAATGTATACTACTTTTTAGGTATTAGAAACTAAATTATGGTACACTATTTCTAAACGAAACCAAGGAGGAACTCTATTATGAATTTAATTCCTACAGTCATTGAACAATCATCACGAGGCGAAAGAGCTTACGATATCTACTCACGTTTATTGAAAGACCGTATCATCATGTTAAGCGGCCAAGTAACTGATGATCTTGCTAATTCGATCATCGCCCAATTGCTTTTCTTAGATGCTCAAGATTCTGAAAAAGATATCTATCTTTATATCAATTCTCCTGGTGGTTCAGTTACAGCAGGTATGGCTATCTACGACACAATGAACTTTGTCAAAGCAGATGTCCAAACAATCGTTATGGGTATGGCTGCTTCAATGGGAAGCTTCTTGCTGACAGCTGGTACAAAAGGGAAACGATTTGCTTTACCAAATGCTGAGATCATGATCCATCAACCTCTTGGCGGCGCTCAAGGTCAAGCAACTGAAATCGAAATTGCGGCACGTCATATTTTACAAACACGCGAACGCTTAAACAAAATTCTAGCTGAACGCACTGGCCAACCGCTTGAAGTGATTGAAAAAGATACAGACCGTGACAACTATATGACAGCTGAACAAGCAAAAGCATATGGATTGATTGATGAAGTCATGGAAAACAGTTCTTCATTAAATTAATCTGTTTCAAAGGAAGCTTTTTAAGCTCTCTTATCTAAACCAAAAAAAGGATGGCCAGCTCAAACTGACCATCCTTTTTTTATTTTTATGGATGCTACTGCCTATCTTTGCTCCTTGAATTTTCCTTGCGCATGCATCCGACCTATTTCGACATAATGCTGGATGTTTTCTTTGTTTTTTTGGATTTCTTCTTTTGTCAAAGGTCGGATCACTTTAGCTGGACGACCAAAAGCCAAGACATTAGGAGGAATAACTTTTCCTTCTGTTACTAATGATCCAGCACCAATCAAACTATTCTCACCAATAACCGCATGATTCAATATCGTGGTTCCCATCCCGATCAGCGCCCCTTTTTCGATTGTACAGCCGTGTAGCATACACTGATGCCCTACCGTCACATTCTCCGCAATATCTACAGGTGCATCATGATCGACATGGACGATTGTACCATCTTGGATATTCGTTCTTTGTCCTACTTTTATCCAATTACTGTCCCCGCGTAAAACTGCTTGATACCAGATCGTCACATCTTCTGACAATGTCACGTCACCAATCACTGTAGCATTTGATGCTATAAACCGTTCCATCTCTATTTTCTCCTTTCGTTTTTTTGTAGAAACTAATCCTATTGAATAAATGTATCATAGCATATATTTATTTTATAAGAAAAAAACAGGTAAAACCTGCTCAGTCCAGATGCCTATTTGCGCTATCTAGTAAACTGACGTTTTACCTGTTTATTGTACCTCTATCTTTTCTTCTATTACTTTCTTCAAAACTAATTCGTACACTTCGATTTGTGCTGCCAAGCGTTCGATTTGAAACTCATTTTCAAAAAAATCAGCTGAATCAAATGGTTTTGTCTGACAGACGTGCGTTAAACGATCAATTTCTCTTTTGGCTTCAGTGATTTTTTCATTTAAAAACTGTTCCATCTCCGTGCCCTCACTTTTTTTGATAACCTTACTTTACCATTATCAAGAAAGGAGAACAAAAAATAAGTTTCAAACTGTTTTATACTTCTATGATTTATCCTGCTTCCTCAGCGAATTGGCTGTTATACAGTTTTTCATAAAATCCGCCTTGTGCCAATAAACTCTCATGTGTTCCTTTTTCAATGATCTGACCTTGGTCCATCACTAGAATCAGATCTGCATCGCGTATCGTCGATAAACGGTGAGCAATGACAAAACTTGTCCGCCCCTCCATCACGCGATCCATCGCTTTTTGAATCAACGCTTCTAAACGAGTGTCTACTGAACTTGTCGCTTCATCCAAAATCAAAATTTTAGGATCTGAAACCACTGCTCGGGCAATCGTCAGCAACTGTTTTTGTCCTAAAGACACATTGTCTCCCTCAGCATTGATGGCCATCTCATATCCATCTGGCATTGTCCGGATAAAATGGTCTACGTTTGCTGTTTTTGCAGCATCTACTACTTCATAATCTGTCGCATCAAGCTTTCCAAAACGGATATTATCGGCAATCGTTCCTTGATAGAGCCATGCATCTTGTAAGACCATACCAAACAGGGAACGGACATCACTGCGGCTCATTGATTTGGTATCAATCCCGTCGATCCTGATAGCTCCTTTGTCTACGTCGTAAAAACGCATCAATAGATTGATCAAGGTCGTCTTGCCTGCACCGGTCGGACCGACGACAGCCACGGTTTGACCTGCTTTCACTTCAAAGTTCAAATCTTGGATCAATGGTTTCTTCGGATCATACGCAAAATCGACATGATCGAATGTCACATCTCCTAAAATCGTTTCTGGCAGTGAAACATCTACTTTGTTTTCTTTTTCTTCTGGCTCATCTAAAATCTCGAATACACGTTTTGTTGCCGCTGATGCACTTTGCAAAACAGAAGACAATTGTGTCACGTTCCCCATCGGCTGGCTGATTTGCCAAATATATTGGATGAACGCCTGAAGTTGACCAACAACGATTGCTCCAGTAATAACATAGAAACTTCCTAGAACAGCCATACCAATATAAGTAGCATAGGCAGTTAGTTGGACTAATGGCATCATCAACCCAGAAATGAACGCTGCGCGGAACCCAAAGTATTTCAAGCTATGATTTACTTTTTTGAATCCTTCCAATGTTTCTTTTTCGCGTCCGTATACTTTCAATACACTGAAACCTGTCATATTTTCTTGAACGTAGCCGTTTAGCTCACCAAGCGAATTCTGCATGCTTTGAAAATATTTCTGCGAAGCATTGATCACTCGTTTGGAGATCCAGATCGATGTTGGAATCATGATCATAGAGATCAGCGCCATCATCGGCTGGATATAAAACATCATTGCTGCAGCCAACGTAATTCCCAATATCGCATTTACGATACCAATAAAAGCTTGTTGTAAAGCACCGCTGACTGCATCTACATCATTCGTCACACGAGACAAAATATTTCCTTGCTGGTTTTTATCGAAATAAGAAACCGGAAGACGATTGATTTTTTCTTCTATGTCTCTTCGCAAATCATGCATGGCACTTTGAACGACATTTGTCATCAAAACCCCAGAAAGCAATTGCGAAATACAATACCCTATTCCGACCACTGTGATCCAAATAAGACATTTGAATATATAAGAAAAATTGATTGATTCGCCATTGGCAATATTACGACTGATTTCTGTAGTAGGAAGTCCTGTAACATATGGCAAAGCCACGTTGAAAGCCACTGTCAGAACTGTAAATAGGATCACTAGAAGAAAAGTCCCACGATACGGTCTGATATATCGAGCTAAACGTTTTAAGGAAGAAAAGGTTTTTTTCATGCTAGTTCCTCCTTTGATAATTGAGAAGCGGCAATATCATAATAAATCGGGCATTTTTCCAACAACTCCCGATGTGTCCCCATACCGACGACTTCTCCTTCATTTAATACGATGATCTTATCTGCATGCATGATCGTTCCCACACGTTGTGCTACGATCAATACAGTAGACTCTGTTGTTTCTTTTTTCAGACGAGCACGTAACTTCGCATCCGTTTGATAATCTAATGCAGAAAAGCTGTCATCAAAAATATAGATTTCCGGACGGCGTATGATGGCTCTGGCTATTGCCAATCGTTGTTTTTGTCCGCCTGAAAAATTGGAACCACCTTCTGATAAATGTTCGTCAAATCCATCTGGTTTTCGAGAAATGAATTCTGAAGCTTGAGCAATCTCAGCTGCACGTTCCATTTCTTCTTGTGTGGCATCTTCTTTCCCGTATCGCAAATTATCGGCAATCGTTCCAGTAAATAGCAGCGCTTTTTGCGGAATAAACCCAATCTTGTCTCGCAACTTGCTTAACCGATAATCTCTCACGTCTACTCCGTCGACCAAGATCTTTCCTTCACTCACATCATAAAAGCGAGGAATCAATTGAATCAACGTAGATTTTCCGCTACCGGTACTTCCAATAAAAGCAACGGTTTCTCCTGGAGAGGCTGTAAAACTGACATTTCGAATCACTGGCTCTTGCGAATGGCCTGGATAAGCAAATGTTACATTTTGAAATTCGATATACCCTTTAATCTTCGTATCCGATATACCATTTGGATCTTCTACAATCGAAGGTTTGGCATCTAGTGCCTCTTGGATACGTCCAGCTGAAACGGCTGCTCTTGGATACATCATGAACACACTGGCAAATAACATGAATGAGAATAAGGCATGGAATATATACTCGATAAATGCAATCAAATCTCCTACCCGAAGTTCGCCAGCATCGATTTGCACTGCCCCGCTCCAAATGATCAATACCATCACGATATTAAATAAGAAATAAAAACCTGGTTGTGCAACAGCCATCAAACGGAACAAGCTTTTCGAACTAGCAGCATAATTCTCATTGACTACAGCAAAGCGTTTTTCTTCAAACTTTTCATTGACGAATGCACGAATCACACGCAATCCTGAAAGGTTTTCCCGCAAGATACTATTGATTTTATCTAAGTTTTTTTGTTGTTTTTTAGATAACGGCTCAGACACCTTAGCAATCGCTACGACCGCCAATAATAGCAAAGGCAATGCGCCTACTACATACAAGCTGAGTGTCACACTTGTACGCATGACCATGTACAAACTGACAACGAACATCATCGGCGCCATGAAACCGATACGTAAAATATTTTGCAGGAACAACATGATCTGATAAGCATCATTTGTTGTACGAGTGATCAAGGAAGATACGCCTAAATTTTCGTACTCCTGATGCGAATAGCTTTGGATCTTTTCGAACAAGTCATCTCGAATATCTGCTACGATATTGGTCGTGATCCTCGAACCAAAATAACCTAACAAGATATTCAAAATAATACCGATTACGGTAATAACGATCATAAATATCCCTTGCTGTTTCACATAATCAAAATCATCATTGCGGATTCCTACATCAATCATACGCGCTAAAATCGTAGGAAGTCCTAATTCAATCAAAATAAAACCGAATACGCATATAAAATTGAAAAACAAGAATTTCTTATAACGCATGGTATAATGCCACATTAGTTTCACTTTCTCATCTCCTTTTAATCTTTTGTTACATTTTCATTACTAAAAATGATAGCACAACGAACCTATTAATAGAACACTTCTCTCATAAAAAAGTCATTATGATTATAGTAAAATGATAAACGTTGATTTTTTCTTTCAATCTAGTTGATTTCTATACTTATTTGCTGTTTTATGCTAGAATAACAATTAATTGTTGTATATTTTTTATACAGAAGGTACGGTTGAAAAAATATCCGAACAGATGAGCAAAAACGAGGCTTGTCTCTTTGACTCGAATCCAGTATTCTAGTCAAAGCATATGAAAAACTAGGTGGCTTGTCCCCTCGTTTTGTGTTGTCTAAAAAAATCAACTAGCTAAATCACTGCTTTACGCAGATAAAGGAGACAAAACAATGATCTATAAAGTTTATTATCAAGAAACAAAAGTACGTAACCCTAAACGGGAAGAAACAAAATCTCTTTACATTGAGGCAAAAAGCGATGTAGACGCTCGCCAACGTGTGGAAGAAAATACCCCATACAATATTGAATTCGTTCAACTTCTAGAAGGAAGTCATCTAGAATACGAAAAAGAAAATGCTGATTTCTCATTAGTGGAGTTTTAATATGAAACTTTCCATCAAAAATAATGAGACAGGCGTCTTTGCTATTGGTGGATTAGGTGAAATCGGGAAAAATACGTATGGGGTACAATTCCAAGATGAAATCATTTTGATTGATGCCGGGATCAAGTTCCCGGAAGACGATCTACTTGGAATTGACTATGTCATTCCCGACTACAGCTACATCATACAAAACTTGCACAAAGTAAAAGCCCTAGTGATTACTCACGGACATGAAGACCACATCGGCGGAATACCCTACTTGCTAAAACAAGCAAATATTCCTATCTATGCTGGTCCTCTCGCATTAGCGTTGATCACGAACAAATTAGATGAGCATGGCTTGCTTCGAGAGGCAGAGCTTCATGAAATCAATGAAGATACGATTATTCGTTTTAGAAAAACTTCTGTCAGCTTTTTCAGAACGACTCATAGTATCCCAGACGCATTAGGGATCGTGGTAAAAACACCTTCTGGTAATATCGTAGCGACTGGAGACTTCAAGTTTGATTTCACTCCCGTCGGCGAACCAGCAAACTTGCATAAAATGGCTCGTATCGGGGAAGAAGGTGTCTTGTGCCTTTTATCTGATAGTACAAATGCTGAGATTCCAACATTTACTAAATCAGAAAAAACGATTGGTCATTCTATCTTGAAGATCTTTTCAAAAATCGAAGGTCGTATTATTTTTGCCAGCTTTGCTTCTAATATCTTCCGTTTGCAGCAAGCAGCTGATGCCGCTGTGGCGACTGGTCGTAAAATCGCTGTTTTCGGACGTAGCATGGAAAATGCCATTGTCAATGGCCAACGTTTAGGATATATCAAAGTTCCAGACGGCACATTTGTAGATGCACATGAAATCAATCGCTTGCCTGCTAACGAAACGATGATCCTATGTACAGGTTCTCAAGGGGAAGCGATGGCCGCTTTGAGCCGTATTGCAAATGGTACCCACCGTCAAATCCAAATCCAGCCAGACGATACAGTGATCTTTTCAAGTTCACCTATCCCTGGTAATACAACAAGTGTCAATCATTTGATCAACTTGCTGTCTGAAGCTGGCGCAGAAGTAATCCATGGAAAAATCAATAACATCCATACTTCCGGTCACGGTGGACAAGAAGAACAAAAATTGATGCTTCGCTTGATGAAACCAAAATATTTTATCCCTGTCCATGGAGAATTCCGCATGCTGAAAGTCCATGCTTCTCTAGCACAAGATGTAGGTGTTCCTGCAGAAAACTGCTTCATCATGGAAAATGGCGATGTTTTAGCGTTAACTAGCGATTCTGCACGTCCTGCTGGGCATTTTGTTGCTGGAGATGTGTATATCGATGGTAGCGGGATCGGCGATATCGGTAATGTCGTTTTACGTGACCGTCACTTGCTTTCAGAAGAAGGTCTTGTATTAGCTGTTGCAACAGTAGATATCAAGAAAAAAGAAATCTTGGCTGGTCCAGATATTCTTTCTCGTGGATTTGTCTACATGCGAGAATCAGGAGAAATGATCAATGAAGCTCAGCGAATCTTATTCCATGCTTTAAGAGAATGTTTAAATGGACCTGACTGTTCAGAATATAAATTGAAAGAAGCGATGACTGGCGCACTTCAGCCATTCTTATTCGAACGTACAGAAAGACATCCAATGATTTTACCGATGGTCATGACACCAGATGAAGAATAAGTAAGAGGTTGTGAAATTAGTGCCCTGACCTGAGTATAAGAGAAACCGAACGGAAAACAGGACAAGTTGTTTTTATTTGGCTGTTCTTATTGCTTGATACAGGGCAGCTTTTTCACAACCTCTTAAAATTTATTTACTTTTTCATACAAAAAATACCTGCCACAAGAGAAATTTCCTCTTGTGGCAGGTATTTTTGTTACTCGCTTTGTTCTCTCGTAAAAATTGATGCCTACCATCAATTTGATTTACAGATAAAATTAAGCTTTTACAACGTTTGCAGCTTGTGGGCCACGGTCTGATTCTTCAACGTCAAAAGTCACTGCTTGACCTTCTTCTAATGTTTTGAATCCGTCACCTTGGATAGCAGAGAAGTGTACGAATACGTCGCTTCCATCTTCACGTGAGATAAATCCAAATCCTTTTTCAGCGTTGAACCATTTTACTGTTCCGTTTTCCATAATAATATCCTCCTCGTGCCAAAAGCACTTATTTAAATTGTAACATTGCTCGTGTACGATAGAGGTGCAACAGATGTTTCAACTTCTATTCCCAAACAAAATTACAATATAATTGTACACTTGCTTCATTTTTTTTGCAAGAAAGCAACTTACTTCTCTTCCATTAATCCTTCTTCTCTCAAACTAAAATATCGTTTACGTCCGATGATCAAATGATCCAGTACAGTGATGCCCATCATTTCTCCACACTTTTGTATCCTTTTAGTAAAATTCATATCCTGTTGTGATGGAATAACATTACCAGAAGGATGATTATGTGCTAAAACGATTCTTGCCGCGCAGTAACGTACGGCATAATGGAATATTTCTCTAGGATGAGCGACTGACTGATTCAGCGAACCGATGAACACTGTCTTTTTTAAGATCACTTGATTCTTCGTGTCCAAATAAATACAAATCAAATGTTCCTGTTTGTGATCTTTCATTTCCAGAATCAATTGTTGTGCCAGTTCATAGCTAGTACGAATGGCGGGAGATGCTCTTTCTTGGTCCGTCTGAATGCGGCGGCCTAACTCGATCAAGGCTTTGATTTCGATTGCTTTCACACGTCCTATCCCTCGAATCTCTTCTAACTCATGCAAAGTAGCCTGTCGTAAAGAAGCCAATCCTCCAAACGTTTTTAACAGATTGCCGGCAATCGACATCACACTATGAGGGTGCTGACCAGTACGCAGTAAAATTGCTAAAAGCTCCTGATCCGATAAAGCTTCAGCTCCATAAATTTCCATACGTTCCCTTGGTAAAGAGCTAGTTGGTACTTCTTTGATCAATCGTTTTTCCAAAAAAACATCTCCTTTCTATCTTTTCTAAAATAAGATACGAAAAGAGATGGATTTTTATTTTATCAATGCAGGGATTTCATGCAAAGAAGAAACGACCCCAGCCGTTTTTTTGATCAATTCTTGGGAAGGCGGAAGCAAATCTGGAACCATGACTACAGGGATCTCAGCCGCAGAAGCTGCTAAAATACCATTTTGTGAATCTTCTAAAATCAATGTTTCTTTCTTAGCTGTACCTAATTTCTGATTGGCTAATAAAAAAATTTCCGGATCTGGTTTTGCTCGTTGGACATTCTCTGCGGAAACAATCGTTTCAAATCGTTCAAACAGATTGTTCTTCTTCAATAAAAGTTCAATGACAGCTCGTTGGTTACTGGAAGCGACAACTTTGGGAATCTGATGTTCTTCTAAAAAAGAGAGGAGTTCCAACACACCTGGCTTCATTTGTACGGCTCCTTTTGAAAAGCGCTCAAGCGTTTCCTGGTATGAATCGTCTATGAATTTTTGTACGCTTGTTTTACCGAATTCCGCAAAAATCATATGATAATTCGCCCACACTTCTTCATCGGAAACACCTAAGAATTTTAAATACAGGTCTTTATCATAAGGAAAACCCATCCTATCTGCTACTACTTGTGAAGCCTCGTAATATACTAACTCTGTGTCAAACAATAAACCATCCATATCAAAAATCACTGCATTATACTTCATGGTCTCCTCCTAATTGTATTAATAAATGACGAACTTCTGAAATGAAATAAAGCGAACCGGTCACAACTAATACATCTTCATTTGTCATCTTTTCCAATATATCTGCTAATCCGAATTGCCACAATGAAACGATTGATACTCTCTCACTTGCTAAATCTGATACTTCACTTAATTCGATGGCTTTTGGATGTTCAAAGGTCGTCAAATAAATATGGACATTTGGTACTTGTTGCAGTCGTTCTAGCATTTCTCTAACATTTTTAGTTCGTAAGGCGGAAAACAAAATGTTGATTTGATATCCTTTGAATTCTTTTTTCAAATTCTCAACAAGCCGGTTCATTGCATGCGTATTATGGGCACCATCTAAAACAACTAATGGCTCGTTACTCAAACGCTCCATTCTTCCTGGCCATCGAGATTTCTTCAACCCCTTCAAAACATCTTTTTCTCGAAAAGGCAGCTTTTCCAATTGACAGTAAACAAAATACAATTCGATGGCTACTCCTGCATTTTCAGCTTGATGTTGCCCTAAAAGCGGCGTGGTTAGTTGAGGGATTTTCCCTGCTTCATTAAAGAATTCAAATACTTCTCCCCAAGTCTCATCAGGATGCAGATAGTTTATTTTATAATTTTCCCCGTATACATAAAGCATCGCATTTTTTTCTTTAGCTGTTTGTTTGATGATATTAAAAGCTTCTGGGCCGATGTTTCCTGTGACAACTGGAACGCCTTGTTTGATGATTCCTGCTTTTTGCGCAGCGATTTCTTCAATCGTCTCTCCAAGTATCTCGGTATGATCAAGCCCAATCGTTGTTATTCCAGTTAGCATCGGTACAGCTACATTGGTAGAATCCAATAAGCCACCTAAGCCCACTTCAATAATCGCTACGTCTACTTTCTTCATCAAAAAATAATCAAATGACATTGCTGTTAATGTCTCAAATTCAGTGATACCAGCTACTGCTTCAAATTGATCAAGTTGTTTGATCAGCGGCTGATATTTTTTTACAAGCTGGATCAAGTCATTGTCTGGGATACTTTTGCCATTGATTGCAATCCGTTCATTGAACGTTTCGATATAAGGTGAAGTAAACGTTCCAACTATCAGACCAGCTTCTTCTAATAGGCTTCTCAAATAGGCTACAGTAGACCCTTTTCCGTTTGTTCCAGCGATATGGATCGTTTTTACTTTCCTCTCCGGATGACCTACCACTTCTAATAAAGCTTCGACTCGGTCAAGACCAGGACGTGAACCAAATGGTAATCGACTATGGATCCATTCTATTGCTTCTTCAATCGTCATCAACAATTCCCCCATTTCTCTTTTATTATAACAAATAGAAGACATAAGAAAAATAAAAGGACGATAGAGAGAAAAATCTGCTCCGGATACATGATAAATCGCTCTTTTTTCTAAGTAATCAGAGTAGACTAAAAAAGAGGATGCGACAATAATCATGTCACGTCCCCTTATTCGGAATAAGTGGTGTTCCCCGCTTTTATTGAATAGTACGCAAACTTTCGATTCGTTCTTTGACAGCCGTTTGCTTCTCTAAATAATCTTTTTCTTTTGCACGTTCTGCCTCTACTACTTCTTCCGGCGCATTAGAAACAAACCGTTCATTAGAAAGTTTTCCTTGGACACGTTTCACTTCGCTTGTCCATTTTTCCAGTTCTTTTTCTAATCGTTTGATTTCCTCTTCGATATTGATTAATCCTGCTAACGGCAAGAAGATTTCTGCACCTGTCAGAACAGCTGACATCGCTAGATCTGGTGCAGTGATCTCACTTGATATCGTCAACTCTTCTGGGTTGCAGAAGCGTTCGATGTAGCTTGTATTTTCAACTAAAAATTGATCGATTTTAGCATCGTTTGTTTTGATTAATAATGTGATTGGTTTAGACAATGGTGTATTCACTTCTGAACGAATATTTCGAACGGCTCGAATCAATTCCTTCAATACTTCCATTCCTTTAGAAGCAGTTTCATCGTCAAACTCTGGACGTACCACAGGATATTCTGCTACTACTAGAGAATTTCCTTGATGAGGAATATGTTCCCATATTTCTTCTGTGACGAATGGCATGATTGGATGCAACAAACGCAAAATCTGATCCAAGGTATGGACTAGGATACTACGTGTTGTTTGTTTTGAAACAGCATCATCTCCATAAAGTACTTCTTTGCTCATTTCGATATACCAGTCACAAAAATCATCCCAGATAAAGTTATACAGTTGTCTACCGGCTTCACCAAATTCAAAACGATCAAATAATTCAGTTACACGTGCGACTGTTTCGTTCAAACGTGTAAGAATCCAACGGTCAGCCACTGATTTTTCTCCAGATAAATCGATCTCTTCTACGGTCATACCTTCGATATTCATGATAACGAAACGTGAAGCATTCCAGATTTTATTGATAAAGTTCCATGAAGCATCCATTTTTTCATAGCTGAAGCGAACATCTTGCCCTGGTGCAGAACCATTCGATAAGAACCAACGAAGAGCATCTGCTCCATACTTTTCGATTACTTCCATCGGATCGATCCCATTACCTAATGATTTACTCATCTTCCGCCCTTGTTCGTCACGAATCAATCCATGGATCAAGACATTCTCAAATGGTCGTTCGCCAGTAAATTCCAAACTTTGGAAGATCATTCGGCTTACCCAGAAGAAAATGATGTCATAACCAGTTACTAAGGTGCTAGTAGGGAAGTACCGCTTATAATCTTCGCTTTCCGTGTCTGGCCAGCCCATCGTTGAAAAAGGCCACAATGCTGAACTAAACCAAGTGTCTAAAACATCCGGATCTTGGACCCAGTTTTCACTATCAGCTGGTGCTTCCATCCCTACATACATTTCACCTGTTTCTTTGTGATACCATGCAGGGATTTGATGTCCCCACCATAATTGTCGTGAAATTACCCAGTCATGGACATTTTCCATCCAACGTAAAAATGTTTGATTGAATCTTGGAGGGAAGAATTCCACTGCTTGATCTGTTTCTTGGTTATCAATGGCTTTTTTTGCTAACGGCGCCATTTTTACAAACCATTGAGTAGACAATCGAGGTTCGACAACGACACCTGTCCGCTCGGAATGTCCCACACTATGGACCATCGTATCGATTTTGATCAATCGGCCGATTTCTTTTAGATCTTGCACGATTGCTTTACGAGCAGCGAAACGATCCATTCCAGCATATTTTCCTGCTAGTTCATTCATCGTGCCATCATCATCCATCACATTCACTCGTGGGAGATCATGACGATTACCTACCTCAAAGTCGTTTGGATCATGTGCTGGAGTGATTTTTACTACACCTGTCCCAAACTCCATATCTACATATTCATCTGCAATGATTGGGATTTCTTTATTAACTAAAGGTAGAATCACTTTTTTGCCGATCAGCGCTTGATAACGCTCGTCTTCTGGGTGAACAGCAATCGCCGTATCTCCCAACATCGTTTCTGGCCGGGTCGTCGCAATTTCTACTACGCCTGATCCATCTGCCAGTTCATAGCTCATATGGTAAAAGGCGCCTTCGATGTCTTTATGAATAACTTCGATATCAGATAGAGCTGTTCGTGCTTGAGGGTCCCAATTGATGATGTATTCACCGCGATAGATCAACCCTTTTTCATATAAGGTAACAAAAACTTTACGTACTGCTTCAGATAATCCGTCATCTAATGTAAAACGTTCTCTGCTGTAATCTAAAGATAAGCCCATTTTAGCCCACTGTTCACGGATATGGTTTGCATACTCTTCTTTCCATTCCCACACTTGATCGATGAACTTTTCACGACCTAGATCATAGCGAGAAATTCCTTGCTCTCTAAGCTTTGCTTCTACCTTTGCTTGTGTCGCGATTCCTGCATGGTCCATACCAGGCAACCATAAAGTATCGTATCCTTGCATTCTCTTTTGACGAATCAGCATATCTTGCAAGGTCGTATCCCAAGCATGCCCTAAATGAAGTTTTCCAGTAACATTTGGGGGTGGGATCACGATTGAATAAGGTTTTGCTTTTTTATCTCCGCTCGGTTTAAACAAATCTTGTTCTAACCAATGCTGATAACGTCCAGCTTCAACTTCTTGCGGGTTATATTTTGTTGATAGGTTATTTTCTTCCGTCATGCTGTTTTCCTCCTTTAAACTAAAAAACGTCCTAAAATACTTTCGTATTTTAGGACGTATGATTTACGCGGTACCACCTAAATTGCAATAATCAATCATTATTGCCTCTCCAGTGAGTTAACGATCACGACTCGTCTATCTCTACTCCATTCAAGACAGAAACTCCCAAGCTACCTTCACTGGTTGTCATTGAGAACCTTTCAGCAGATAGTTCTCTCTCTAAGAATGAATGTGCCAGTTACTCCTCTTGTTCAGCGTTATGCTTCATTCTACAATGGTTTTTTTTTTTAGTCAACAAGTGGTCGTGAAAAAACCACTTCATTTAGTATTAAAAAATTTTTGAAAGAATTACAATGGATCCTCGCAAGATCAATAAGCCTACTCAAATTTTCCTAAGAAAAAACTTCTGAGTAATTCTCATCAAAGTAAATAAGCGTCTGTAACTCGGTTGTCAAATCAATGTATTGAACATTGACATAAGCTGGGACAGTTACTCGGTCAGGTGCAAAGTTAAGGATAGCGGTTACATTCCCTTTGACAATTTCATCAATAGCAGATTGTGAATATTTACTTGGTACCGTAGAGATTGCTACTGTCACATTTTTTGCTTTGGCTATCTCCGCGAAACGATCAATCGGATAGATCATCTCTCCATCAATGACTCGATTGATCAGTGCTGGATCATTATCAAAGACGCACACGATATTTAGATTTTCATTTCTTCTAAAATTGTTGTGTTTCAATGCTTTGCCAAGATTTCCGTATCCGACTAATGCGATTCGTTTTTCTTCTTTAGTATTAAGGATATTATTGAATACATCGATAAGGAAAGGGACATCATAGCCATATCCGCTTCTGCCTAGCTCGCCTAATTGCGAGAAGTCTCTGCGGATCGTTGCAGAAGGAATTTGGGTGATTTCGCTGAACTCATTTGATTTGATTCTACTTATGCCTGAGTCATCTAGCATCTTTAAATAGCGTAAATATAAAGGTAACCTTTTCGCAGTTGCTTTTGGCAGTGTATCTGTTTTTTCTCGCATAACGACGCTCCTTGTTAATAATTTCACATATTTAGTGTAACATGTTTCTAACCCGGGAGCAAGGTTACAGGTAGGAAGGAAAAGGGTGTGAGACAAATAAAACGACCCAAAAATTAACTATTTGGGTCGCTATTTCATGGAAAATTCTCTTTTTTATCATTTATCAGCTAATCTTCGACATTAGTTCAAAAACGGTAAAATATATGGAGCTATTTTTCCGTTTTGTTTCTCTAATACTCAGGTAAAAACACTGATTTCACAACCTATAGCAATTCTGAAAATTCTTCAGTTTTTTCATTAGAAGATTCTGCTTGTATCTCTTCCATCTTCAAGCCAGCTAGTGCTCGTTGGATCATTTCATCTATTGCTAAACGCTCTTCATATTGATGGACCTTTTCCAGTTGAGGGCGTGTTTTTGGCTGTGGAGGAGCAAAAATCGTACAGCAGTCTTCAAAAGGCTGGATAGAAAGATTAAATGTATCGATCTGTTCTGCTACTTCAATGATTTCAAGTTTATCCATTGTCGCTACAGGCCGAATGATTGGCGTATTCGTTACTTCATTGATAGCCACCATACTTTGCAAGGTTTGTGAAGCCACTTGACCTAATGATTCGCCATTCAAAATAACTAGACCATGACGAATACGGCGAATTTCATCGGTCAACCGCAACATCATTCGACGAGTGATCGTCATCCAATATCCTTGTGGCACTGATTTTTTGATTTCTTCTTGAATCTCGGTAAATGGCACTTCAATAAAATGGATTGTTCCTACATAAGGTGCTAGTTTCGCTGTTAAGTCTTTTGCTTTTTGCAGTGCTTGTTCACTTGTATACGGCGGACTAGCAAAATGAACAGCTTCGATTTCCACTCCCCGCTTCATTGCAAAATATCCTGCAACAGGAGAATCAATCCCGCCAGAAAGCATGAGCATTCCTTTTCCGCTTGTTCCTACAGGCAACCCGCCAGCTCCTTTGATCGTTTCATACGACAGATAAGCGCCGTCACGACGAATCTCTACACGTAATGGAATATCGGGCTGACGCATTTGAACTTGGATATGAGGGAAAATATCAAAAACAGCATTGCCTAATGTTTGATTCAATTCATTACTTGTCAATTCAAATTGGTGATCGCTTCTTTTAGCGATAATTTTAAATGTTTCTTTCCCTGTATAAATTTCTTTCATGATGTCTTGAACAGCTTGTTTCAAAACTTCGACATCTTTTTCTACCCGAATACTCGGAGAAAAATTTTGGATCCCAAATATTTTTGCTAGTTTTGGAATAACTAGCTGACTGTCTGCACCATTCAACAAAAGATGCATCCGGTCGCGATCAGCATGGATTTTGATTTCTGGAAATTCTTTCAAAGCTTGTCTGACATTTTGTGCTAGTTGCATGATAAAGCTTTTTCGATTCTTTCCTTTTGTCGAAAGTTCTCCATAACGGACCATAATTTCACTGTATTTCACAAGAACACTCCTCTTTTAATTGATTGCAGAAAATTTCTTATAAAGCTGCTTGAAAATAATCATAAATTGCTCCACTTCTGCTAATGAATTATTTTCATCTAGGCTGATTCGAATAGCAGATGTAGCCAAATCATTTGGTACATGCATCGCATGCAATGTACTGCTTGCCATATGTTTACGTGAGGAGCAGGCACTAGTAGTAGAAACAAATATTTGTTTTTCCTCTAATGCATGGACGAGAACTTCACCACGAATTCCTTTTAGAGCAAAACATAAAATATGCGGCGCATAGTCGGTTCCTTCTGAAAAGATCGTCACTTTATCATACGACTTCAGCGCATGGATCAAAGCTTCTTTTAAGCGTTGTGTCTGCTCAGGTTTTTGTTCCTTTATCTCTAATGATAAACGTAAAGCTTTAGCCATAGCCACAATACCTGGAACATTTTCTGTCCCACTTCGCTGATTTCTTTCCTGTCCCCCACCTGTCAGTAATGGTGCTAAACGACGACCCTTTTTCCAATAAATGAAACCCGTTCCCCGTGGACCATGGAATTTATGGGCTGAAAATGTTGCAAAATCCACTCTCCCTGTCAACCATTGCGAGAATGGTACTTTTCCGATTGCCTGAACAGCATCTACATGGAAATGAATTTTAGGGAAATCATCCAAAAGATCACTGATTTCTTGGATGGGCTGAATCGATCCTACTTCATTATTCACAGCCATAACAGAGACCAAAACTGTCTCTTTTCTTATTAATTTTTTCAATTCGTCAACACGTACAAAACCGCGTTTATCTACTGGGGCGATACTTACTTCGATTCCTAATTCTTTTAATTGTTCGGCCGTCTCACTGACTGCCGGATGTTCGATTCCTGAAATGATCATATGATTCCCATACTCTCTTTTTTCAATCATCGTTCCTTTTAATACCCAATTATCTCCTTCTGTTCCTCCTGAAGTAAAAAAGATTTCTTCTGGTTCTGCATGGATCAAATCAGCGATCTGCTTTCTTGCTTGCTGCAACAACCGATTAGCTTGATTGCCCAAATCATGAAGACTTGATGGATTCCCAATAATCCGCTGACTGGTTTTTACGTATGCATCTAAGCTTTGCGGAAAGATTGGGGTCGTTGCACTGTTATCAAAATATATCATAAGAAACCCCTCTTTTTTGAAATTCTTTTCTATTATAACGGTTGTCCAAGGTGCTTTCAAGAGCAGGTGGAATTTTCACTTGTTTCGTCCTTCGGATAGACATAAAAAAAGACAAGAACAAGACGGATGGTTGTCTTGTTCTTGCATGATTGCTGCTTTTTTGCTTTATACTAAGTCTGGATGATTAAAATAAAAATCTTCGATACGTTTGAAAGCACCTGGTTCTACTCGCTCTAATGCTGTACCAATTTCGTCTAATGCTTCTTGATAATGATATTCTTTATTGAATAAATAGTAACTTTTATCAATTGCTTCTCGCACTTCTTCGTGTGTATGACGATAACGGTTTGCATATTGGAGCATTTGCTCCGTTAGTGCTGCTGCATCTACTAGATCATGTGTCTTCTTATCTAATAATTCTAGATCTTCTTCGCATAGAGCAACTAAACGGTTGACTTCCTCCATGTTTACTCGAATTTTATTCAAGACAACACTTAGTTCTTCAATACGATCAGTAGCAACAAAAAAGAATTCTAGGTAATCATTCGGCAAGCCAGGCAAACGTTGTTTTTCTACAAAACGTTTCAAACTACGCAATTTAAATTCGAATGTATCGATCTTTTCTTGCGCTTCTTTTTCGCCTTTTCTCAATTCATGTAATGAGTCGTCGATCTCTACTTGTTGCGTTTCGATATCTTCTAAGACCTTGAAGACTGTTTTATAGAACGTACGCACTTCTGAATAAGGGATTTCGTGTTGGCGAATCTGTGGAATCATCTGTTCATTTTGACGTTCCATTTCTTCCACTTCAGTTTGGAAACCTCGTACACGACCAATTTCATTGTGATTCAATGTATAGCTTTGAGCGGTGTGATCCAACTCAATCAATAATTGACGGTTATTCTTCGTTGTATGTTTGATATACTCTGCAATCGTTGATTGGTTAGTTTTTACATATCTCTGAGCTTCCATTTCCCGTTCTAAGATGTCATATAGCGAATCAATCAAATCAGCTGTTTCTCGGTTTTCGAATTCGACCGTTTCAACTTCTGTTTTTTCAAGATTGGCTAATGAATTTTCAATTCTTCGACTTACTTTTGCGATATCTTCAGCAAGATCTTCTTCAGGGAATACATATTGTTCTTCCATTAATTTCTCATAAGTATCACTGATTTCTTCAAGTTGTTCAGGGAAAGTCGTATGGAGATCTTCATACAGTGGTGGAATTTTTTTCATCAGAGCTTCCACTTCATACGTATGTTTTTCTGCTTTATCTAAAACCTCGCGGGCCTCTACAGGATCGCCGGAAGTATTTAAAGTCACGAATTGCGTAAATTCTTTTTCGATCATCTTGATCTGTTTTTGCAATTCAAAAAGAGCTGGTCCATATTCATGCTCGTCTTCTCTGACTTTTTCTTTCAGTTCTTCATAGACATCAAGCGCCTGCTGGACAGCTAATGAGTTGCGTTCTTCTGTTTCTCGCAATTCCTTCAGACCTTCACGGATTTCCGTTACTTGTTTCTCCATTTGGTCCATTGTTGCTTCTGCTTCAACAACTGCTTTTTTTCCTTTTAAGAACCGAAAACTTTCATTGAGGTTTTCCACTTCAAAAATTTGACTTTCTAATTCAGCGAATGAGGAAGTAGATATGTCATTCCACTTTTGACTCCATTCACGAAAGGTATTTTGGCTTTGCCCAACCAGATGCATTTTTTTTACATCATCGACTTCTTCAATCACTGGCAAGTCAAATAATTCTTCCTTGCGTTTTTCTAAGGCATCCAATCGATCTTGGTTTTTTTTCTTCATCAAGTAACTAACCAAAAAGACGACAATGGCGACTATAATGATTGCAATGACGATTCCGATGATAACATTATTTCCCATTTATGGTTCCTCCGTTTTCAGTATGCATCTTTTTATGCAACAGATGGCGTTCTGCTTGGCATAAATCCAAATAATACGTCTCTCGTGCAAAAGACATCTATTCTAGATTATAGCATACTATTTTCATGCATTCACTAACTTAAACGAAAATCTTTTGTTTTTCATCGTATAAAGATAACAAAAATAGTGAAGTACTGATCACTCTCTTTCGTTTGTGCGTGCACTCCTATCAGCAGAGCTTTTCCCAGCAAGAGCTTCTTGAATCTGTCGTTGGATTTCTGCCGCGATTTTAGGCTCTGGCGCGTACTCTATCTGCCAGTTCTCAGGTTTCAATACTTTATTTGTTACAGGATCATAATGAGGTTTTCCATCTGGAAACAATTTTCCCATATTTGCCTGATGCACGATATCAAATATTCGATCAGGCGCTATTCCCAATAATGAAAAAGAACCATAAGTAAAGTAAAGGATATCTGTCAGTGCATCTACTTGTTCAATCAGTGGGTCACTTCCCCACTCTGTTTTATCAAGTATTTTTTCTTCTGCTTTATCTAATGCTTCGTGTAGCAGAGTAACAGCTTCATGTAGTTGTTCTTTACTTGGTGAGGTAGCTGCAACAAATTCAACAAGTTCTTCTATTTTGAATGCAGCACGTGTATGAGCCTCCATCGCAGTAAAAGCTGTGGGGATTTCTGGTCTTCTTGGATCAAAAATTTTGTGAAATGCTTCTACTTTTTGAAAAGGTGTCTCTGATTCCATACTAATGTTTTCCTTCTTTCATTGACTAATAAATCAGACCAAAGTGTTTCAGTCCTTCGTATATGCCATCTTCTTCATTTGATTGGGTCACAAAATCTGCGGCATGTTTTACTTCGTTCTGAGCATTTCCCATGGCCACTCCAATTCCTACACCTTTCAGCATCTCGATATCATTGTAATGGTCTCCGAATGCCATGATTTCTTCCATCTCGATTCCGACGGCATTTGCAAAAGCTTGGATGCCTAGCAATTTTGAACCACCTTTTGGGATAATATCTACAGTATACGTATTTGAACGTTGGAAGGTACACTCAGGAAATAGATGTTCTAACTTTTTCTGTTCTGACTCCGGACTAAGCAGTATACATTGGTAAATTGGTTCTTTTAATATCTCTAATGTTTCATAACGGTCCTTTTGCCGGTGAGGGCTAAAAAGCTGGAGGATTTTTTTCATCAGACGTACCGGGAATTTACGCGGTAAAAAGCTGACTAGCCGCTTGATAAAAATCGATTGTCCTAATAGCATCGTCGTTGATCCATCTAGCCGATTTCTCGCACCAAAAACGATTTGTCGATGGTTCTCATCTGCAAATTCAACAATATGTTCCAATACTTTTTGTTCAAAAGGGTGGTCGATAATCGTTCGATCTGCAGTAAAAACCAGTTGGCCATTATACACGACATACATATCTAATTCCAATTCATCAATGATTTCTTTGATCTTTATTGGGCTGCGACCCGTTGCTACACCGCATAAAATGCCGTTTTTCCGAGCATAATTAATTGCTTGTTTTGTTGATTCCAATGCTTTTGAACGATTGGTGACCAATGTTCCGTCAATATCAAAAAAAATAGCTTTGATCATAGATTTCGCCCCTTTCATGAATAAAATAAGCCCTTAAAACAGATCCATTTGAGTTGGATTAAGTCCATCCGGCTTGATATTTAATATTTTTTGCAGTGCTAATGCATTTTCAGCCGCATCCCCACCAGAATTGTTATTAAAAATCACACCTATCTCTTTTGTCTTAGAATCAACTGCTTTGACTTCACGTGCTAGTTCTTGCAGTTCTTTTTCTGAATAACGATACAATGTTCTTTTTTTGCGCCAATCTTTATCATTTGCTTGCCATCCCTGAGCATTCCTACCATGGAATCGAAAGAGAGCAAAGTTCGGATTGGTTACAAATGGATCAAAAGGGATCGTTGTATTCAGCAGCTGCGGCTCATCGATGATGGCTAAAGAAAAAGCGGCTCGAGACATAAAGTTTCTCGTACGTTCAAGAAATTCATCGCTGTACCAAGAATAATCCCGCAATTCTACGGCAACAGGATAACTCTCAAACCACTTTCTAAGTTTGCGCAAGTATTGGACATTTTCTTTTGTACATTTGAATGAAGAGGGGAATTGAATTAAAAAGCAAAAAAGCTTTCCAGCTTCTACCATTGGCGACATGACATCTAAAAAATGCGTAATCATCTCTTCTTCGGTCTGATAATAAGGCTTCCAATCTCCTTGACCGCTGATCCCTTGATAGACTTTGACTACAAAGCGAAAAGATTCAGGTACTTCGTTTATCCAATTCTCAACAGAGGACTTTCGAGGAATCCCATAATAAGCAGTATCTAATTCCACTAAGGGTAGAAATCCGGCATATTCATACAGAGTGTTATTCTTTTTGCCAGTTAATTTGTCATGTTCTTTAAACGATGTTAATCCGATTCTGATCATTTTCGACCACCTTCGTAATTGTTTTCCCTTGACTGCTTTTTTGTAAAAGAAACTCAACCAAATACTCCGTGCATTAAGAGGTCAAGGTCGAGTCTTCTTCGTTTAAGTAAGGGCAGCTTTTTTATAATAAGTCTGGCTATTGTTATTCTTCACTGATAGCAAAACTCTTTTATATAGTATACAATAAGATTTAACGGCTATGCAAAATTATTCGTAAGGAAGTCTGTAAAATGAAAAAAATACTTGTACTGCACACCGGCGGAACGATCGCCATGAAAGAAAACATGCTCACTGGCGGTGTTAGTCCTGATGTGGCAAACCCGTTATTAGATGCAGAAATCACGATACCTGAGCATGTGGAACTCTTAGTTGAAGATATCTTCAATCTTCCCTCACCACACATCATGCCTTCTCACATGTTGGTATTAAAAGAACGTATCTTGTCCGCTTATGAATCAGGTATATTCGGAGTGGTGATTACACATGGTACGGATACATTAGAAGAAACTGCCTTTTTTCTTGATACAACGATTGGTGACAAATTACCAATTGTTTTGACTGGGGCAATGCGTTCAAGTAACGAACTTGGAAGTGACGGCCTCTATAATTTTGAAAGTGCTATTCGCGTCGCAAGCTGTGAAGAAGCGGTAGATAAGGGTGTATTAGTTGTCATGAACGATGAGATCCATTCTGCACGCTACGTGACAAAGACCCACACCACAAATGTTGCTACTTTCCGAACGCCTACATTGGGACCAATCGGTTTAGTAACTAAGAATCGAATCTTATTCTTACAAGAACTTTTAGAAACAAAGCGGCTGGATATTTCCGCTGTAAATGGGACTATCCCAATTGTTAAAGCATATGCTGGGATGCAAGGAGACTTATTGGAAGCAATCGCCCATACGAAAGTAGACGGTCTAGTCATTGAAGCTTTAGGTGCCGGAAATCTCCCTCCTCAAGCCCTAGCAGCTTTAGAAAAGCTCCTTGTCCAAAAAATCCCTGTAGTACTTGTTTCTCGTTGTTTCAATGGAATCGCAGAGCCTGTTTATGATTATGAAGGCGGAGGAAAAGAACTAGAAGAAATGGGGATTATTTTCTGCAACAGTATCAATAGTCAAAAAGCACGTTTAAAACTATTGATTGCCGTAAACTATGGTTTGACGGGTGAAGAATTGATTTCGTTTATCCAAAACTAAACATCAATATCTGATAGCTAAACTTAAAAAGAGAGGCTGTGACAAAAGTAGCTTCTTCGAAAACTAAGCCGAAATTTTACAAAAATTTGAGAAACAATTTTCGTAAATTTCTTCTTATTTCTTGAAGCTGACCATTTCTGTCACAACCTCTTTTTTATTTATTTTTCCATAGAATATTGGCTTCACAATACAGCTGTTCTTGCATTCGGATTTCATGTTTTGTTTTGACACCATTTTCAATTGGGACTTGTTCAAAATGGCTTTCGATCTCATTCCCGTACTCTACTTCTTTATCAAATCGAATAATTACTTTTTCTGGAACATGCGTAGTCAAAAAGTCATATCCCAATACATCAATGATCCAATTAAAATACATCGCATTATTAACATGCTGATTACTATCGATATCATAAAAACGAACACGATATGGCAGCATGAAGCCCGAATCAATCTTTTCAATTTTTTCCTGACGCTTGATTTTCTTGATTTTCTCACTCTCAAAAGGAGCAATGATCTCTTCATTAACACTGCTCATTTTTCGATTCACAAAATCCATCAATACAAAAACAGATTCTATTTTAACTAATTCTTCCCCATCTTCATCATGGATCCAGAAGTTCCGATAACAGAAAAACTTATTGTACTCCATGGCTTGAGTCGTTACTGAAATTACTTCACCGACTCTAGGTAAACGTTTAATCTCCATAGAATAATTCGTGATGACCCAAGTCAGTCCAAAGCTATTGACGAATTCACTGCCTCTTCCCAATTGGTCGCTTTGATCTTCAGATGTTTTGATAACTACTCCTAACATCGAAGGAAATGTCATCGTTTGATTGATGTCACACTCGTAATATGAAACTTCATGCTTTTTGGTATATTTCTTTGCCAAAAACACGCCCTCCTCTTAAAAACTTTCTAGTAATTGATCTACTTGGGAACCGTAACTTTCTCCAAACATATTCAAATGTGCCAAAAGATAATATAACTGGTAAATCGGCAGTCGATCTTCCCATCCCTCTTCTAATGGAAATATAGTTTGATAGGCATCTAAAAATTCCGGTCGGAAACCGCCGAATAATTGACTCATTGCGATATCTTGTTCCCGATTCCCATAAGAAACAGCCGGATCGACAAAAATTGGTTGTCCTTGCTGGTCAAAGAACACATTACCACTCCACAGGTCTCCGTGCAAGAGGCGTGGAGTGATCTTTTTGGGTTCAACCGATCTCAATACTCGTTCTTTAAATCGCAGATACTTTTCTTGCCGCTGTACATTCCAACGATTCGTTTCTTCTGCTAAAGAAATCTGGGCTTCAAGCCGATTTTTAAAGAAAAAAATCCACCAATCTTCTTCAAAAGAATTTTTCTGAATAAGTGTACCTAGATAGTTATCTTTTCGAAAACCAAATTGCGGCGCTGTTTGCTGATGGAGATTAGCTAAAGCTGCAGCAAGATCTCGTTGATCTCCTTTTCCCGGCTCGATCCATTCCATTAACAAATAAGCGCCTTCACTTGTTTCACCCAGCATGTACGTATCTGGTACACGTACGAATGCAGCTAGCTCTTTTAACCCGTCTACTTCTGCTTCAAAAAAACCTTTTTTTACATTCGGATGGATTTTCAAAAAATAAGCACGCTGCTCTGTTTTTATACGATAAGTTTGATTCACATCGCCGCCAACAACTGGAATCACTTTCCCATTTAGTTTCAGATCAGATA
Source organism: Enterococcus sp. C76 (assembly GCF_040886985.1). Classification (NCBI taxonomy): domain Bacteria; kingdom Bacillati; phylum Bacillota; class Bacilli; order Lactobacillales; family Enterococcaceae; genus Enterococcus; species Enterococcus sp. C76. The sequence goes on from NZ_JBFOEY010000004.1 coordinate 254,556, forward strand.
AAACAGTTTGGATATCCATGACTTTCCCCCCTACTCCCAATTTTATTCTATTTTGTCATCATACTTGTTTCATGATAAAAGGATTATTTCCAATCCTCATCCCTTTATTTAGAATTATAGCACAGAGACCATAAAAAGCAGGAGATGGACTTTATAGATAAAAAAGAGCTGACTTAAGCCAGCTCTTTTTTATCTATAATGCATACTCTTTATTGAACTATTTACCTATGCTAAAGCACCCATTGGATCCCATGGAGCTAGCACAATTGGTTCTTCATTGAACGCATTTAGTTGCTCTTTCGTCAACAAATCTTTTCTGACAACGATTTGGTACGTATATTCGTCCATCCAGGCATCACTCATAACGAAGAAACCGTTCTTTCCAACTTTTTCGCCCCAGCTGTTTTCGACTTTCCATTTTGTTGATTGTCCGTCCACTAAATCAACACCAGTCAATACCATCGCATGGGTCATCAAACTTTCACCAAAATCCAAACGTTCAGCTTTAGTCATTGTGAAATCCGTATCGAATAGATCATCCATCGAATAAGCATCTAAGGCCATGATGCCACTGGTTCTAGTAGAAGATTGTCCTACATCACAACCAAACCATACAGATTCTCCTTGTTCAAGCTGAGCAATCGCTAATTTTTTGAAAATTTCCATATCAACATTCAGGTATTTAACTTCTTTCCCGCCAACGACATTCCCTAGCATCTCTACTGTATAAGAACGATTGAATGGTTTGTCTTTTGTTGGTGCATTGATCACACTAACATAATCATCTAATTTTACACCGATGTATTTATCATAAAAAATTTGTGGTGTCAGTCCTCGGTCAAGATGATAGTTCTGTTCTTCATCGCGGTACTCAAAATCGAATTCTTTTGGAGGTGTTCCTAATGAGATGGCTAAGAAGTTATAAATACTTTCTAGCATTTCTTCTTTTTTTTCTTCAATAGCGTCTAATGTTTCTCCTTGAGCAACCATTTCGCGTAACACAACTGCATCTTTACGCAGTAGTTTGTTCAAGTAGTTATTCAAATCTCGAGAATTTGAACTATTCGCACTTTCCGGCATTACCGATTTGGGCACAACACCGTATTTTTGGAATAATGAAACGATCATATCCCATTGACCGCCATCTTGTTGAGGAGTAGTTAGCAAGAAAGCCACTTTTCGGCTATCAATAGCCTCTTTTCCAGTTGCAATGATGTTTTCATAGAAGTAATTTGCCTTTTCATATTTATCCCAGAAAAAAGTATAATTTTGTGATAATTCAAACTCTTTTAAATGGAATTGATTCAGCATTTTGTGACGGAACGTATTCAATGCAGCAAACATCCAGCAACGGCCCGATTGCATCTGATTAGCCACTTTTCCTGTAGCCAGATCAATAGAAAATACTGGTGTATTCGCCACATGTGCTGAAATATTTTCAGCAGAAGCAGTTATCCCGTTCTTCACGACAGCCCGCTGCAATGCCTGCTGTTTGTTATTTGCTTGAAACTGTTTGTCAAATTTTGTTGTCATATCCGGTGTAATAGCTTTCATCCAATCATCCTTCCAAATCCAAGTTACACTTCGTATTTTACTCTTAAGAATTTAGAAATACAATCTCTTCTATGATGAAATTTTCATTTGAATGAGAATATACTTACAACTTCATGAAGAAAAATATCATATGGTATACAATAATTTTCAGATAAAAAGGAATATTTCTATGAGATAACGAAAATGGCCTGTATAATAAAGAAGAGGCCTAGAAGAACATCATACAATAAGATAGCTTTCAAAATACTCATTGAAAGAAGGAAATACTATAACATAAGAAAGGAGAATGAATAAAATGAAAAACCTGATTGCTGGCGGCTTTTTGTTTGTGGGTGGTGGCATACTTATGAATACAGATAACTTTGGGAATATCATCCCTTTTCTTGGTGCAGCTTGTGCTTTGATTGGTGTAGGAATGCTGATTTATTTCGTATTTAGCGATGATGGGAAGTATGGTTGATTATGAGTAGCCAACTCTACTCTTTCGTAAAGATTACAACATACGTGACAAAAACAGAAAGCTTGATTCATCATAATAATAAAAGAAAAAGAAACCCAAGTGATTGGATTTCTTTTTCTTTGCATAAGCTTTATTTACTCCGGCAGTAGGACTCGAACCTACGACATCATGATTAACAGTCATGCGCTACTACCAACTGAGCTATGCCGGAATCAAGTACATGAATATAATATCAATTTCTTTCAAATAACGCAATACTTTTTTTGAATTTTTTTACTATATTCTAGAAGAAACCGTTAGCATTTTTTGTTATTTTTACTTTTTTCTAAGAATTGTTTCATTAGTACAAAAACACATTTTTTTGATAAAAAACATATTGACAAATACATTAATATTCGTTATCCTATTATTTGTATTAATGATAATGCCGCTTTAGCTCAGCTGGTAGAGCGCTTCCATGGTAAGGAAGAGGTCGCCGGTTCAAGCCCGGCAAGTGGCTTCCTTAAACAGTGCAACATGTTGGTTTAACAATGTGTCTGCGCTGTTTTTTATTTTATGCCACGAAAATCCCACAAAACTGTTTTTATTTTAAATAAAGAAAAAACGACTTTTTCAGTTAATCTGCGAATACTTTAATATGGATTAAATGTTACAGATTCTAAAAGTGAGTTAATAAATAATCCAAGTCCTTATTTGAATGTATCAATAGGAGAAATGGTTGAATTAAACTTCTTAGTTGGTCCAAGTATTGAGGGATTATAGGAATACTTCCTTGTTGTCTTATTAGGAAATAAGCAAATTGAACTAAATGGTCTTTCTAACCTGCCTATTCGGTTATCGAAAGATTCTAAATCCAATAAAATTACTCCACAAAATAGAAAGATTTCTTTCAAAGCGCCAAGTGATCCAGGAAGTTATGAGTTTGTTGTGTATCAATTTGGTTTGGGGAAGGAAATGTTAGGTCTTCCGATGGTTGATAATTCTTTCAGGATGACCATCGTAGTAGAGTGAAGTTCATTTATTCTCCAAATTAATGGAATCACATTAAAGTAAGTGATTCTGTTGACAATCGATAGCGGGGCTACTTGCTTTATGGATGTTTCAGTGCCCCCGAGTACTCCATCGATTTAATTGATCCACAATTTGAATCTCCTGATCGCTTATTGCTTATTTTCCAGAATGTTTATTTTTACTGCGTACCTTTTAAAATGTTTAAAAAATTAGGTTTGTCTAAATCTACTCCGTTCACTTAAAACATTAGATTACAAAAAACAGCTTCGTACATCACGACTTCCTAAATTGATTTTATGCGGTATAAAAGATTATGCAAACATACCTGGAGCAAAACGGTTATATAAAGTTTCAGCCTATAGCCGTCTCCTGTTTATCGAAAACGGAAAATAGGAATTGAATAAAGAAAAGCCAGAAATAATGGCACAAGCTATGCGATCATTTATCGAAAATAGCTAATCAATAAAAAAGACGACAAAATGTGTCGTCTTTTTTATTTACCAAGTTAAGAATGTTGTCTTGTTTTTCAATGTAGCTCGATTGAGACTAGTTTTATGGATCATGGATCAATAAGGAGAAAATTATTGTTTCATGCCAGAGAATTTTTCTGGTCGTAGATCGACTAATTGTACATGGCTGTCTAAAGAACCACTTGGACTTTCAAGAGTAAATACACCTAGACGTGGATCTAAAGAAAGGGTCATGTGTTCATCCATGTACATTTTTGAATAATCTTTGATATAAACTTCCCCAATATCACTATCTAATTGGAGTTTATAATCATTTTTTCCTTGTTCTTTATCAAGAAGAAGTAAACGGAAACTAGTATCTAAAGAGCAAACACCCATTTTAGAATATTCGCCCACGCCATCATCTAAATCTAAAATAATTGTTGCGCCTTCATCAATATATTTTTGTAATCTTTCTTGTGCTTGATCCGTAATTTTAAGATACATATTCAAACGCCCTCTTTCTTTTATTTACAAAAGCATGCTAGCATATATTAATAAAATTATCTAAAGTCCTGCTCAAAACAAAAAGATGTAAGAAATATCTTATGATATTTCTTACATCTAGAGTGTAGACTGATACTTTTGTCTACACCCTGCTCCCTCTTTTTTAAAGGGTGGTTATGATTTGTTGATTTTATATATTAAAGATAGTTTTTTTTTTAGATAGAACTTTGGTCCTTTAGTAATATTACTCTAAGCTAACTACTTGTTATATGAATATAACTACTATAACTCCTTCTATGTTAGACAGGTATTACAAAATATCTCCATTGGAACCAATCACTTCTTTGTACCAATAAAAAGAGTCCTTTTTGTACCTTTCTAAGGTGCCATTTCCTTCATCGTCTTTGTCCACATAGATAAACCCATATCTTTTTTTCATTTCGCCTGTTGTAGCACTTACTAAATCTATGGGTGCCCACGTGAGATACCCAAAGCAATCCACCTGATCTTTTTCGATTGCAATCTTCATTTGTTGAATATGCTGTTTTAAGTATTCGATGCGATATTCATCATGTATATTTTTATCATCTGTCAAATCATCTATGGCACCTAATCCATTTTCTGTAATTATGATAGGGAGACCATATTTTCTATAAGTGTAATTCAGCAGATATCGTAATCCCATCGGATCAATGGTCCATCCCCATTTACTAGTCACAAGATACGGGTTTTGAAGACCGCCAAATAAGGCACTCTTTTCTTCAGCCGCTCCTTCGTACTTCGCAACAGATGATGCGTAATAGTTCATACCAATAAAGTCAAGTGTTCCTTTAGAAAACATATATTTATCATCCTCTGTTATGGTCAACTTTATTCCTTGGTCTGCATATTCATTGATTTTATACTCTGGAAATTTGCCTGTACACATAGCATCTATTTGATAGAAATCTCGATCCATCTGTTTAAAAGCATTCATCACATTTGTGGGATTGCAATCTACTGGATAAACAGGTTCGATTCCAAATACGCAACCAATCTTGTTTTCTGGATCTATTTTTTTTCCTAAAACTATTGCCGAACAGCTAGCCACTGTCATATTGTATCCGATCTCAGCCAATGTCTGAGATTTGTTTTCGAGTTCAGAATACTTCAAACCTGCGATAATATACGTAAAAATATCTGTAGCTTCTGTTTGAGGATCAATATGATTCATTTCATTAAACGTAACCCAATAGTGGACTTTTCCTTTTAAAGATTCAAACATGGTTTGACAAAATTTCAAATAAAGTTCAATTACTTTTCGATTGGTCCATGAACCATACTTTTGAACTAAATTTTTTGGCATCTCGAAGTGATATAATGTTACAATTGGCTCAATGTCATAAGACAACAACGTATCCACGACATCTATATAATACGTGATTCCTTCTTGATTCGGCTGCTCATCATCTCCATTAGGAAAGATACGAGACCAGTCTATTGATAATCTTAATGCTGTAAATCCCATTTCACTAAACAGACGAATATCTGACTTGTATTGATGATAAAAATCAATACCCATATGTGAGGGATACGTAGCTTCAGAAGAAATCATTGTATCGATTTGGCGTGGGACCTGATAGCTTCCTTGTCTGACATAGTCCATGATAGCTGGTCCTTTTCCTCCCTCCTGCCAGGCTCCTTCACATTGATGTGCAGCAATACTTCCACCCCATAAAAAATTCTTTTTCAATTTCATTTTTTCACCTTCTATAAAATGACGTTTAGTAGATTATTTGTTTTTATTACTTGTTCTGAATTTGAAGGGATGACGTCTAAATAACTATCGGTATTCGTGACAACTACAATAGTAGATGTATCATAACCAGCTTCTTGTATTTTATCAAAGTCTACTGTTCCAAGGAGTTGTCCTCTTTGAATTTTATCTCCTTGTTTTATATTTAAATTAAAATATTTCCCCTCTAACTCTACTGTATCGATTCCAATATGGATCAGTATTTCAATTCCATCTTGTGATTGGATACCTATTGCATGATTCGTAGGAAAAACTACCGTGATCTCCCCATCTACTGGAGAATAAAGATGTGTACCTGTTGGTTTGATTGCGATTCCTTTTCCTAATGCTCCTGTTGAAAAAGCTTGATCTTTAACTTCATTTAAAGAAATAACTTCTCCTTTTACTACATTCCCTAATGAAGAAGTTCGTAGATTTTTATCTTTCCCCTTTTCAGCTACTACATGGTTGATTGTCTCCTGATCCTCTTCTTGTGTAGGAACGCCTAAGAGATAAGCAGCTACAGCTGAACCAGCAAAACTAATCACGACTGCCGCTAACATAAACCAGAAGTTCATGAAGTCTCCTTCACCTATATACGCTGGGAGGCCAAATAATCCCCAAGCAACAGAATAAGCTTTAACACCAGTCAAACCAGCAAATAATCCACCGAGTCCTCCTCCAATCATTACTGCAACAAATGGCCGACGGTATTTAACAAAGACACCATAGATAGCAGGTTCAGTCACACCAAGTACTGCAGAAAGTGTTACTGTCCCAAATAATTGTTTTTGTTTTAAGTTCCGAGCTCTTAAGAAATACCCTAGCATTGCGCCTCCAACAGCAATATCTGAAATTGTACATGAAGATATAAAGGCAGGGTCATACCCATTTGCTGCAATTAGAGAAGCTACAACCGGCATGATAAAGTTTCCCGCGCCCAACATGATAATAAATGGTTGAAGAGCAGAGTATAACATCATGACAAACCAACTACCTACATATTTCATCAGTAGATTAAAAAAGCCAATGATTCCTTCTCCTATATAAAATCCTAAAGGCCCAAAAACCAACAACGTTGCCGGTAAAGTAATTAACATTACGAACAAAGGGGTTAAAAAGTATTGGAGTGTGTTAGGTATAACTCTTTTAACTACTTTAGTTACGTACCCCATAAACCAGATAGCTAGTAAAATAGGGATAAAACTATTAGAATACGTAATTTGCGGTAACCCAATACCAAATAACTCCAGTCCTTTCACATCATTGATAGAACTTGAAAGTATAGTAGCAGCAAGTGCTACTGCTAAATAAGGACTTGCTCCTAATCGTTTTGCGCAGCTCATAGCCATTAAAATAGGTAGAAAATAAAATACAGCAGACCGCAAAGCATCAAAAATCTGATAGGTTGAACTGTCTGGTGAGATTATTCCAGTTAAAGAAGCAATGGATAAAACAGCAGCAAGTAATCCAGCACAAATAATAGGCTCAAGTATCGGTGTCATAGACTCCGATATGACATCTAATGCTGCTTTTATTGGATTTTTTTTCCCACTTTGCTCTTCTAAAGTAGTTTTTGGGGATAGTTCCAATTGCGTCATCAATTCTTTATATACATCGTTAACATGTGTACCTATGATGATTTGATAAGCAACATTATTGCTAACTACATCAATCACACCGTCTAAGTTTTTAAGCTTATTTGTTTGCGCTTTCGTTTTGTCGATAAGAGTAAAACGCAACCGTGTCATACAGTGAACTACTGCCTCTATATTTTCTTTTCCTCCAACAAGTTCAATAATATTTTTGTTAAAATCATGATATTTATCCATTATTGTCGCCTCTTTCCGCTACGCGATTAACATGAATCATCAAATAAGTGTATTCATCTTGAGATAAATAGGTGTTGAACTTTCCCTTTACATATATTTCTATCTTTTCTACAGCTGTATATGCTTTAGGGTATAGTTTTTTTACTTGTTCAAATAACTGAGATTCATTTTCAACGTATGCTTGTTTTTTTCTTAATCGTTCAATAAAGTACTGTAAATGTGTCACTAGCCTCATGTAGTTGATGCTCTCTTCGTCAATAGATAAACTAAAATGATATTTGATAATATTCAACATGTCTCTTAGTGTCTCCATATCTTCTATCTGTTCATCAAAATTGACCTGATTTTCTTGAAGATTAACAAAGTGTAAGGCAATTGAAACAGCTTCATCTGTGGGAAAGGAATGATCAAAATATTTCTTTATCATTTTTAAAGCTTCCAAACCGATTTTGTAATAAACTGGATAAAACTTTTTAACTTCCCAAAAAAGCGGACTTCTAAGATATTGTCCTTTCTCTGAGCGTTTCAATGCGAAGGAGAGATGATCTAATAAAGCTAAATAAAGATAATCATTTGCTTTTTTACCGATTTCCTTTTCTCCATAACTAACGAGCTCGTTGATCATAGAGAGCAGTCTATCATCAGAATGTGACAACAAATAGCTAAAATGTTCTAAACGGTCTTTTGAATCTAAAACATATGTTTTTTCAATTTCGGAATCATCAATTCGTTGGCCAACCTTTTTTTTGAAAGAAATTCCTGTCATATAGATAATTGCTTCATTTCCTCCCCGTTCAATTAAAGCTACATTGTTATTGATAATCTTTTTAACTTTCATTAGTTGCTCCTTTCCAGAAAAAAGAACTCAGATCCAATATCAAATAAGCTTTTGATCATAAAGCTTTACTTGATATTAGTTCTGAGTTCTGCCTGATTTATCAGTAACATAACTCTAGAGATAACTGCGTCGCTATCTCAAGTTCTTTTTTCTTTTCTTACAAAGAAAATATACTATATTTCCTTTGCTTAGTCAACGTTTTCATTGCTTGTAAGTTACATTTTTAAAGTATCTCACACATATTATGGTACATCATTTCCTATGAATATAATATTACGAGGAAAGCAGAATAGACTACTTCTCAAATCTATTAAAACATTCAGCGAAAAACAAGATGGTAAGTGTCTGTTCCACTACTTTCGATAAATTGGTACAAAATTAATTCCATTAATGCAATCATTGAGATATGTGACGTAATATCTAGATGATTCAAGCTGATTTCATCTGTAAACAAATAAAGATTAATATCACTAAAATTTTGTATTAAGTTATTATCTGCTCCAGTAATTGAAACGATTAAAGGATGCTCTTGTTCCTTTATTTTTCGAATTGTTTCGATCAACTCTAAATCTTCACCTCTGTAACTAAAGATAAAGGCTATATCATTCTTTTTAACTTGCTTTTGTGCAATAGAACGAGTTTGATGATCTTCAGGAAAAATTACAAAAAAACCGGCTGTATTATACAAGTATTGTATATAACGCATAATTTCTTTACTCAATCCTTTAGCAAATAAAAAAATTTTAGGCTGCTTTTGTAGTTGTTCTACAATTAATTTCACTTTATCTGTATCTATTACGCGAACAGATTCGACTAAATTTTTTAAATACTCTTCGCGATAGTCTTTCTGGCTAACGACAAAAGGTGAACTCTCAGGAAACGGAGTTTTATAAAGCAAAGTATATTTAATAACAGTAGTAAATTCACTAAATCCAGAAAATCCTAGCTTTCTGACAAAACGCAGAAAAGTGGTTGTTGAAACAAAACAATCATCAGCAACTTCGCGGATACTTTTACCTTTAATGTTTTCTAGGTTATTGATGACATAATCAAAAAGAATTTGTTCATTCTTAGTCAGTTCTGAAATATGACTATTGGCTATTTCAAAAAAATCCATTGCCTATCTCTCCTTTCTTATTGAGGTACTCCTTGAGCAACACAGTGAATATTTCCTCCACCAAGTAAAATTTCACGAGCCATTACACCAATAATTTCATGTTCTGGGTATATTTTTTTTAATAGTAATTCTGCTTTTTTATCATTTGGGTCCTCAAAAAGTGGAAAAATAATACCACCATTTGCTGTATAATAGCTTACATAAGAAGCAATCAATCGATCACCGGAAAATCGAGGCAACATACCATTTACTGGATCAACACCAGCAGCCTCTTCCTCTGTAATATATAAAGGTTTCGGTAATTCTATCTTGTGTATAATGAAGCTTCTTCCTTTTGCGTCTTTTTCTTTCATCAATACTTCTTCTGCTTCTCTGACGATTTCGTACATTGGATCATTTGGTTGTTCACACCAACTCAAAATAATTTCACCAGGCCGTACAACATTGATTAAATTATCGATATCACCGTTTGTTTCATCCAAGAAAAAACCTCGAGGAAACCAAACGATTTTTTCTATGCCACAATACTCTTTTAGAATTTTTTCAATTGATTCTTTATCTAATTGAGGGTTACGTCCTTCTGATAACAAGCATTCTTCTGTTGCAAAAAGCGTTCCTTCCCCATCTGTATGTATTGAGCAACCTTCTAAAACAAACTCTTGTAATTGGTAATATTCAATTCTCTCCTGTTCACAAATTTTTTGAGCTAACAAATCATCTTGATCCCACGGAAAAAATAACCCATCTAACAAACCGCCCCAAGCATTAAATCGAAAATCGACACCACGTACTTGTCCCAAAGAATTCATAACATATAATGGTCCCGTGTCTTTTATCCATGCATCGTTATTACTTACTTCTAGTACACGTATTTTTTCAGATAATTGATAACGTGCATTCAAGAATTGTTGATGCGAAACGAGCATAGTTACATTTTCAAATCGTGCAATTACTTCAGCGACTTCAGCGTATGCTTTTTGTGCAGGTTTCCCCCCTAAGCGCCAGTTATCTGGACGTTCTGGCCAAATCAAATAGCATTCTTTATGAAAAGTCCACTCTGGTGCCAATTGAAATCCATCTTTTTTTGGTGACGACTCTAACATAAATGCTCCTCCTTTAAATAAACCAACATTTTAGTAATCAACTAAATTTTAAGGTATTGTCTTAAACATACTATAACATTTTAAGTATATCTATAATAGGATTAAAAAAGCGAAATAGAAACAACTAGATGTTCTATTTCGCACAGTTACTTTTTGTTACTCATATGATACTATATCTACTAAGTGACTTTTTTGTTCTAAATTTTGCGAGCTGTAAATAATCGTGCCAGCATTTTCTTTTAGTAATTTATCTAAATTTTCTAAAGAAGTAATTACAGCTTGCGCATTAGGTTTTTTCTTAACAAATTCTAAGGCAGCTTCCACTTTTGGCAACATACTGCCTGGAGCAAATTCACCATTATCTTTGTATTTTTCTAACGTCTCGATATCAATTTTTTTCAGTTCTTTTTGTTGCGGTGTATTAAAATGGACAGCAACATTTGCCACACCAGTTAAGATAATCAGTTCATTTGCATCAATGATTTCAGCAAGTTTTTCAGAAGCAAAATCTTTATCTATCACAGCTTCTTTACCTCTTAGGCCTTCACCAGTTTGAATTACCGGAATACCTCCACCTCCTCCTGCAATTACAATTACATCTGAATCAACTAGCGTTTTTATAACTTTTGATTCAACTATATCTATAGGTTTAGGAGAAGCCACTACTTTACGCCATCCTCTTCCTGCATCTTCTTTGAAGATAGAATCGGTCCTTCTCATTTCTTTTTCAGCCTGTTCTTTCGTGATAAATGGTCCAATTGGTTTAGTAGGCTGTTCAAATTCTGGGTCTTCTTCAGAAACAATAACTTGAGTGAACAATCCTACTATGGATTTTTCTATACCACGCTTCTTTAATTCATTCGTTAATGCCTGTGCTAGCCAATATCCTATGCTGCCTTGAGTCATAGCAACGTTGGTATCAAGTGGCATGGCTGGATTCGTTTGGGTTGCTCCAGCTTTTTGTTGTAATAATAAGTTACCTACTTGAGGCCCGTTACCATGAGTAATAAGTAGCTTGTAGCCTTTTTCAACTAGAGCAGCTAATGACTGAGCTGTTTCAGCTAAAGTCTTTTGTTGTCCTATGGCCGTAGGATCATTTGTTAATATTGCATTACCCCCTAATGCCACAACTATTTTCTTTGTCATAACACGTTTTCTCCTTTAGGGATTTGTTGCGTGATACAATGAATATTTCCTCCACCTAATAAGATCTCTCGAGCATAAACACCCACAATTTTACGATCAGGATATAAGGATTGCAATGTTTCCTTTGCCTTTTCGTCCATTGGATCATCAAATAATGGATAAATAACTCCTCCATTGGCTGTATAGTAATTTACATAACTTGCCGCTAAACGATCTCCTTTTTGACGTGGGAGTGTACCATTTATAGTATCTACTCCATGACTTTCTTTTTCGTTAATCAGTATAGGCTTAGGCACATGTAATTTTGTTACATGAATATTTCGACCTTTTGCATCTACGGAGTTTTCCAGAATTTCTAGACACTCTTTAGAAATTTCATATTGTGGATCCTGCTTATCATCTGTCCAAGCTAAAACGACTTCACCAGGCGCTACAAAATTAACGATATTATCTACATGGCCATTCGTTTCATCTAAATAAATTCCATGCTTTAACCAAATTACCTTCTCAATATTTAGATACTCTCCTAGAATATTTTCAATTTGTTCTTTTGATAGCTGTGGATTGCGTCCTTTTGATAATAAGCACTCTTCTGTGGTAATTAATGTACCTTCTCCATCAACATGGATAGATCCCCCTTCCAAAACAAAATTATCTAAACGATAACGGTCCTTCCATTCAATTTCACAAATTTTTTGTGCAACTTGATCATCTTGATCCCAAGGAAAATAAAGTCCATCTTCCAGCCCGCCCCAAGCATTGAATGTCCAATCCACACCTCGAACTTTTCCTTGACTATTTGTAACAAAAGTAGGACCACAATCTCGAACCCATGAATCATTACTAGCAATTTCTACCACCCGTATATGTTCGGGAAGCATGTGGCGAGCATTATCATATTGATCAGAATTCACGCCCATTGTAACAGGTTCAAATTTGGCAATCGCTCTAGCAACCTCTACGAAAGCTCGCTGGGCTGGTTTTCCTCCATCTCGCCAATTATCAGGACGTTGTGGCCACAACATATATACTCCTTCATGCACCGAAAATTCTCCGGGCATTCTAAAATGATCTTTTTTAGGTGAACTATCAATTGTTTTCATCAGTAAGCACTCCCTTATCTTTTTTTTCTTTTGACGAATAGTGAATCACGATTTCACCAATAACAAAGGCAAAAATTGTTCCAAGCAACACGGGTATTTTAGTATTTATCTCTGAAGAACTCGAATCTAGAGGAACTACAGAAAAAAGCAGTGTCGCGATTAGCAACAACATTGGGATAATCGTCATTAATTTTAACAACCAATTGGGTCCAGGGACTTTAAATGGACGAACAACATGAGAATCGATTTTTCTTAACTTCAAGAATGCTGGAAACATCATAATATAAGAAAGTAACAACGCTACTACATTTAGTGAGAAAAATGCCCAAAAAATATTCTCATTTGGGATAAAGGGTGCAATAACAATTAGAAGTGAAGCAATAATACCATTAATGACAGAAGCTCCTACTGGCATATCATTTTTTTGACTTTTTTTAGCGAAAATTAGAGGCATATCATGATTTTTCGCAGCATACAAAGCAACATAATTTACTCCTAAGGACCAAGAAATCAAGTTTGCTGCCAGCGTATACATGAAGAGAATACCGATTAATACAACAAAAGGATTCAATCCCCCAACGAGCAGAATAAAGCTGTCAATTAATCCTCCAGAAGCAGATAATTGATCTGCTGGTACCGCCGCTCCCATTCCAAATGCAGCAAACAAATAGAAAAAGGCGATCAAAACACCACCATAAATAATGGCTTGTGGAATTTGTTTTTTAGGGTTATCCATTTCATTTGCTAGAGTAGTGACCACTTCAAATCCTAAAAAATTAAACAAGATAACAGATAAAAAACTAAAATTTTGAATATCTAGTTTAGGTAACAAAGCTGTTCCAGAAAAGTTATTAGCCATTCCTTTTGTTAATGCATGATAGATACCTAAAACACCAAGACATATCATGATTGCCACTTTCGCAAATGCAGCGATATTTAAGATCCACTTACTATCACTAACAGGGTAACAGCTAATTATCGTAACAATCCAGACAAATACCAACTGCAACATAATCAGTAGAGGTGTACTAAAATTTAATTGAAAAATTTGAGTTAATACTTCTTGAAATAAAACGGCAAGACTCGCCATCCAAATAGGAAAATTAATCCAGTAAAACCAAGCGACTCTAGCACCCCACTTTCTTCCATAAGCTTTTTTAACCCAGTCATAGATCCCTCCTTCGCCGTCATATGTCGTGCCAAGTTCAGCTGATATTAATCCGTAAGGTAAGAAAAATAATATCAATAATAAACCCCACCAAAAAAATTGAGAAGAGCCGATTGCAGCAGCTGGTGCTGCCGACTCTACTACTAAGATAACTACAACGGCCATCAATACTGCATCAAATAAACGGAATCTCTTTTTTTCTTTCATTAATGTGCTCCTTTCGATGAGCCTTTTGTGAAAAGTACGTGTAAATTTTTTACTCTCTATGAATTAGCAAAAGATTTACACGACTCTTCTACTGCTTAAGCAAGTTCTTGCTAATCTCTTCGTTCTAATTGACGTTTAGGTTTCAGCATGCATTGTAATTCCCCATCAAATTTTTCTGCTAAAGCTTGATCGGCATAATCCAAATATGGATTCAAAAAATAAACTAATAAAGCCCGCATAGCTGTTAATCGATTTTCTGCTTCATCTAATACGATAGATTGTTCACCATCTAACACTTCATCTGTAACTTCTTCGCCGCGTGTTGCTGGTAAGCAGTGCAAAAATTTTGCATGTGGTGAAGCTTTTTTCATCAATTCATTATTTACTTGGTAGGTTGGATAGAAAATATTCATCCGTTCTTCTTCAGATAATTCCGCTTCATATAAGCCATACCACACATCCGTATAGACAAAGTCCGCATCTTTAAGAGCCACATTAACATCTTCTGTGATCTGCACGCTTCCTCCTGATTTTTTTGCATTTTCCTTCCCTATTTCTAATGCTTCTTCTTTAATTTGGAATCCCTCTGGCCCGTATTGAACAAAATCCATTCCCATTTTTGTTGCCATAAACATGGTAGATACACAAACTTGCGTTGCATCTCCAACAAAAACAATTTTACAATCAGATAATTTTTTTCCTTTTGGTAAATGTTCAGTCATCGTAATAATATCGCCTAGTTCTTGCGTAGGATGGTTGTAATCACTCATGCCATTAATAACTGGAATTGTTGCGTTCTTTGCCAACGAAACCACTGATTCATGACGTTCAACTCGAGCCATTAATATATCTACTAAACGTGATAATACTCGTGCAGTATCACCAAGACTTTCATGTCCTCCTAGTTGTATTTGACCAGGTGCTAAATATTGGGCGTGTCCTCCTAATTGTTCCATTGCGGTTTCAAAGGAAACACGGGTTCGAGTGGAAGACTGTTCAAAAATCATCCCTAGTGTTTTATTTTTAAGTAGTAATGGGTAATGACCATACTTAATACTTTTTTTGATTTTTAATCCTAACTTGATCAAGTAATCGATTTCTTCTTTTGTAAAATCATTTGTATCGATAAAATCTCTTTTCTGCATAATTAACGCTCCTTCGAAATTTTTAATTGATCTGTCTTTTACTCGAGTAATATATCTGACATATTTAGAATAAGCGTCTTTTGAGATTTATGAAAGCGGATTTAAAACTTTAGAAATCAAAATCATTTAAAGAAAACTTGTTACATTTTAAGTAACAAGTTACACTAACAATCTTAAATTGCTTAAAGACTTAAGGATGCGATTTAACCGATACCATTGTTTTAAAAAACTTCTTTAATTGTTGCCATTTAGCAGCCAGCCTTTTTAACCTCATTACTGTTAAAATAAACCAAATTTTCGTTATACTATGTTTCTTTTATAGTAAATATCGTTTTTCTCACCTAATAGTTTGTTGATCTGTGCGTGAAAGCATTCCGTAATTTATTTAAAACAAAAAGAATCTTTTGTAACACTTTGGTTAATGTTACAAAGACCCTTTTTATTTTTTGTAATATTTCTTTTTTGCCTTACTATGGCCTTATATGCTAATTTTTCAAATGACAATAAGATATTAGTATAACCTTTCCTTTATTCTAATTTCATTGGTTAAATTGAAGTTTCATTAAAAAGTTTAACAAATTTCTAGTTAACAAACACGATGCTAATTTTTAGATAAGAGGCATTTGCAAGTAGAAAATAAATTTAAGTTACACTGGCAAATGTAAAAATTTTAATTGTCAGTATTTAGGGAAAAAAATTCTTAAGCCAAATTCTGATTGGTCTTGATATTTGTTCATATTAGCAAAATGATACCTACTTATTTTTGTCTTGTAATACAATCCTTGTATATAACCATGTCGTCAATACATAGTAGATGAAATACAATTCGAAGAAGATCGTAAATGGCACCTAAATATTTTTGTATGGATTTTGCATGAATAGACCAAACATTTGTAACCCGAACAAGACATGGACTACACCTAAGATTCCTGGTGCTAAGAATCACACACCTACTTCTCTACGGATCGATTGTTTAAGCAATCTGCATATCGACCATTGAAAGCATTTGTGTATATTCACGAATACGAAAACTTAACTGGGACAAGGTGAAATTGTTCAACTTTTTCAATGAGATCTGTTCTGATTTCTTTAGTAATGATAAAAAAAATGATCACAACATGTAATAGCAACACCTGCAAAAACTTCTACAGTTTTACCCCCATTAAAAAGATAATTGTAATCTTCTACAGGATAAGCCACAGGTCCACCAGAAACTTGTTTGAAATAGATTTCAAAGCTGACTTCTATCTTGACTTCCTGCTCATCTTTTTTCGTTTTATGGGAAAAAGCATGGAATGCGCTGCATCAGGTATCGAGGCTTAGAAAAAAATCAGGTGCATACGATGCTTGTTTTTGCCGAAATGAATCTGAAAAAATTGGTCACTTGGCAGTGGGATCATATGTCTTCATATTTTTTATTATACAAAAATAGACAAAAGTATCAGTCTACACTCTTAGTAAAGAGGAAACTGATACTTTTGCCTACAGTATGATATTTCTTACATCTACTTTT